>NZ_MKVC01000008.1:189283-191597 GCF_001899125.1 Dysgonomonas sp. 37-18
GATAAAATCTGAATTGATTGAACGATAATCCAAGCGGTATTATGCGTACCTGCGACGTCAAGATAACTATACTCGTCGTACTGTGATTCACTTCTTCCAGTCTTTGAGGAGGAAATGCAAGAACTAATCACAGCGCAACTAGAATATGTAGTAAAGGATGAAAGTCGTATCCGACACTCTGTCGTGCCAGAGACTATGTATAGTCTCACAGTTCTTTATGTTGCAAACGGGGATTACCTATACCAGAATGCCAGTTGTAAGGCTATGGGGTCTGCCCCTGAATATCTGGAGTGGTAACGGAGCTTCCGTAGTAGTCCGAGCAGGATAACGACCTGCACATGGCGAAGGGAGGCAGCTAAAGTAGTTTTAATACAATTAACGAAAAATGTGAGAGACATTATGAGAAATTCAGAAAGAGTATTAAACAGTCTTTCGAAACACAGCAAGCTTTCGACCTACAAGTATGAGAGGCTCTATCGTGTTTTGTTCAATGAAGAGATGTATTATGTTGCCTATCAACGCATTTATGCAAAACCAGGCAATATGACACCAGGTTCAGACAATCAGACTATTGACAGAATGAATCTGGCTCGAATTGAGAAACTGATACAATCGTTGAAAGACGAGAGTTATCAGCCCCAACCTTCAAGAAGAACGTACATACCAAAGAAAAATGGTAAAGTACGTCCGTTAGGAATACCTGCTTTTGACGACAAGCTGGTGCAAGAGGTAATCAGGATGATTTTTGAAGCCATTTACGAAGGAGCATTTGAAAATTGTTCCTATGGTTTCAGACCTAAACGAAGTTGCCATACCGCATTAGGTCAAATACAAAAGTCATTAAACGGTGCGAAATGGTTTGTAGAAGGAGATATCAAAGGGTTCTTCGATAATATTGATCATGATGTCATGATTGGTATTTTGAGAGAACGCATCTCTGATGAGCGATTTATACGCCTAATAAGGAAGTTCCTAAATGCAGGGTATATCGAAGATTGGAAATTTCATAAAACCCATAGTGGTACACCACAAGGTGGTATTGTAAGTCCAATATTAGCTAATATTTATTTAGACAAGTTGGATAAATACATGATGGAATATATCCGAAAATTCGATAAGGGGGAAAACCGAAAAACTAACAAGGAGCGTATTCAATATGAATATGGAAAAAGGCTCGCTGTTGTGAAACTAAAAAGTACAATAGACAAAGAAGAAAGAAAAATCATTATCAAACAGATCAAGGCTTTTGACAAGGAAAGATCCTTAATCTCATGTGGAGACGAAATGGATTGTGATTACAGAAGGATGAAATATGTAAGGTATGCAGACGATTTTCTGATTGGAATAATTGGTAGCAAAGAAGACGCAATAAGAATCAAGGAGGACATAAAGAATTTTCTTCAATCCAAATTGAGACTTGAGTTGTCGGACGAAAAAACACTAATTACCCACAGTGAAAAATCTGCAAAATTCCTTGGGTATGAAATCTATGTTCGCAAGTCCAACCTTACCAAGAGGAGTAAAACAGGTCGTATAAGGAGAGCTTTCAATAAGAAAGTGTATCTAAAACTAACTACGGATGTAATGAAGAATAAATTGCTTGAGTATGGTGTATTAGAAATTAAAATACACAATGGAAAAGAGCAATGGAAACCGAAAGCCCGTGTGCAGTTTATCAACAATGACGACCTGGAAATCCTAGAAAGGTATAATGCTGAAATTAGAGGTCTCTACAATTATTATTCAATAGCCAATAACTGTTCGGTAATGAATGCCTTTAAATACATTATGGAATACAGTATGTATAAAACTTTTGCTTGTAAATATCGGACATCTGTTGTAAAGATATGTCGTAAATATAAGAAATACAATGTGTTTACTGTAAACTTCAAAAACAAGAAAGGTGAAAATAAAATCAGAGTCTTTTACAATGAGGGTTTTAAACGAAAGAACTCCAATTATCATTCATGGGTGGACAATCTCACAGCACCATTTAGCATAAGTACAACTAGTTTGGTTGATAGGCTAAAGGCAAATGTATGTGAGTTATGCGGAGCAACAGATAGAAAATTACATATGCATCATGTGAGAAAACTCAAAGGTTTAGATAATAAGAAACCTTGGGAAAGACACATGATTGCAAGACGTCGAAAAACTATCGCACTGTGTGCAAGTTGTCACAAACTGACTGATATTGGAAAGAAAGACTGATACTTTGGTGGAGAGCCGTATACGCCGGAAGGTGTACGTACGGTTCGGAGGCGAGTGCTTGGAAACCAATCATAGTAATATGATATGGCGCTGGGTGCTTAGC
>NZ_MKVC01000009.1:0-2470 GCF_001899125.1 Dysgonomonas sp. 37-18
TTTGGCAAGGATTAGGCAAGTGTTCTTTGAAAATGACCTATCATCACCGGCTCATCTGTTCAACGAAAGACGACAGGGAGTGTAGCACGCTCGGAAAAGCCTAAGTCAGTTAGTTACCAAACTGCGACTGAATGGTAGATGAAATGGCAGATATGAGGATAAAATCCGAATTGATTGAATGATAATCCAAGCGGCTCTTGTAGAAGCTTTGACGTAAGGTAACTATACTCGTCATATCATGATACTCTTTTTGCAGTCGTAGAGTAGGAAGAGCGAGAACTTATCATGACGCAACTATAATATATAGTAAAGGGTGGAAGTCATATCCGACAATCTGTCGTGCCAATGTTATTGATACTATAAACTGGGATTACCTAAACCGGAAAGCCATTTGTAAGGCTATGGGAATAGTCCCTGAATATCCGGCATGGTAACGGAGCTTCCGTAGTAGTCCGAGCAGGTTAATGACCTGTACACGTGTATGGAAAATATTCAATACACAATGGCGAAGGGGGGCAGCCAATATTTTTAATACAATTAACGGAAAATGTGAGAGACATTATGAGAAGTCCAGAAAAAGTATTAAACAGTCTAATGGGACATAGCAAAGACTTGAATTACAAGTATGAGCGTTTGTACCGTATTCTTTTTAATGAGGAAATGTACTATGTTGCTTACCAACGCATTTATGCAAAACAAGGCAACATGACAGCTGGTTCCGACGGTGAAACCATCGATGGAATGAGCCTCGCCCGCATTGAAAAACTGATTGCTTCATTGAAAGATGAAACATATCAGCCAAATCCATCAAGGAGAACGTATATCCCAAAGAAAAATGGGAAAATGCGTCCACTTGGTATTCCTGCAATAAATGATAAACTGTTGCAAGAAGTAGTAAGAATGATATTGGAAGCTATTTATGAGGGACAATTTGAAAACTGTTCTCATGGTTTCCGACCAAAACGAAGCTGCCATACTGCAATTAAACAAATCGGAGTAACTTTCTGTGGGGTAAAGTGGTATGTCGAAGGCGACATCAAGGGTTTCTTTGACAACATCAATCATGATGTTATGATTAGTATCCTTAGAGAACGCATAATCGATGACCGTTTTATCAGGCTAATAAGAAAGTTTCTAAATGCAGGATATATTGAGGATTGGGTATTTAATAAAACTTACAGTGGAACACCGCAGGGAGGTATCATTAGTCCGATACTGGCTAATATCTACCTTGACAGGTTGGATAAATACATGGCTGAATATGTCGCAAGGTTTGAAAAAGGGCTCCGAAAAAAGAAGAATACAGAGTACAGGCATTATCAACGTAAGAAAGGTCGAGCTACAAAAGAGTTGAAATCTGTAGAGACGCAAACCGAGAGGGAGGCAATAATTGAGCGTGTCAGAAAGTATGACAAATTAATGTTGCAAACCGAACCGAATGATGAAATGGACAGTGAATACAGGAGATTGAGATACATAAGATACGCAGATGATTTTCTGTGTGGTATAATCGGAAGTAAGGAAGATGCTCAAGTTATCAAAGAGGATATTAAGAAATTCCTATCTGAAAAACTGAAACTTGAGTTATCTGATGAGAAAACGCTTATAACTCATTCGGAAACGCCAGCAAATTTTCTTGGTTTTCATATCCGTAATCGCAAATCTGCCCATATCAAAAGAGATAGTATTGGACGGCTGAAACGGTGTTACAGTAAGACCGTAGAGATAAAAATTCCAGTGGACGCAATTAAGAAGAAATTACTTGCCTATGATGTTGTGCAAATAAAGAAACACAATGGAAAGGAAGTATGGAAACCCAAAGCAAGACCTGAATTTAATCACAATGACGACCTTGAAATCCTTGAAAGGTATAATTCTGAAATTCGCGGGCTGTATAATTATTTTGGAATTGCCAAGAATTGTTCCAAACAAATGTCAAACTTCGGGTACATTATGGAATACAGTATGTACAAGACCTTTGCTGCCAAGTATCGCACGAAAGTGAAGAAGCTATGCAAAAAATATATGCATAACGGCGTTTTTTGTGTGAAGTATAAAACGAAAGTAGGAAAGGAAAAAGAAATGTGTTTTTACAATAAAGGTTTCAAACGACAAAATCCATTTTTGGATAAGAACGTCGACAATATGCCAAACATAATGATACATACCAGCACTACCAGCCTTATAGACAGGCTAAAAGCTGAAAAATGTGAGTTATGCGGAGCTAAGGACAAGCTGGAAATGCACCATGTACGTAAACTCAAAAATCTTCAAGGTAAAGAAGAATGGGAGAAACACATGATTGCAAGACAGCGAAAAACAATAGCTGTATGTGGTACTTGTCATAAGAAAATCCATTATGGAACGATTTAGACTGAATATATTGGTGGAGAGCCGTATACGCGGGAACGTGTACGTACGGTTCGGAGGCGAGCATTGGAAAACCGACCATAGCAATATGGCGCGGCGT
>NZ_MKVC01000010.1:0-186751 GCF_001899125.1 Dysgonomonas sp. 37-18
TTAGAGCTACGCTCAGAGGAGTAAAGCATATACCCTATTTTTTATTTAGATTAACGAATATTTATGCCTAGTCCACAACTTTTAGGGAAGAGCCACTTTTTGTCCCTATTTTGTCTCCCATAAAACAATAAAACCCTGATTATCAGCTGATAATCAGGGTTTTCAAGTACCCAGAGCCGGGGGCGTAATAGTTAAATATGTGGAGAGTTTAAATATTTGAATTGTAGCTAATTTATATATAATTAATTGATAAATAAATATTTAATTGCATAATTAGTTCTAAATGCATTTAATTATATTCAAATAAATTTAGGACGTATGGGAACAATTTGGGAACAAATTCATAACTTTGTATTGAATCAATTATCAAAGACTTATGAAAGTTTCTGCATTCCTAAGAAAAATAGCAAAGAAAAATGATACAGACAGCCAAGCTACTATTTATTTTCGATTAAGAGATAAAAATAAAGATTTTAAATCTGCCAGTGAGCTAGTTATTAATCCAAATCATTGGAGCCAGGAGAAGCAAGGCTATAAAGACCGGGTAGCATTGATCAGCGATGATAAAAAAATGAAACTGAAAAATGATATACAAAACATTGTTTCTGTTATTACTCAAAACTATTCAGTAGATGCAAATGCAGAATGGCTTAGCGAGCAGATAGATAAATATCACCATCCTGATAAATATAAAACGCAAGAACAAATAGAATCAGAAACAAAACTCACCTTCGAACAGCTTTTGGAAGAATTTTTGCTAAAGCACAAATTGTCAGAAGTAAGAAAGAAGAATTTCCGAGTAATCAAGAGAGCTTTATTGCGTTACGAATTATATGTAAGGGCTACCAAGCGAGGGCAGAAATCTTTTATATTAGATATTGACAATGTTACTCCAGATACGCTGTATGATATGTGGGACTTTTTTGAAAATGAGCATAAATATTTTGAATTATATCCCTCTATTTATGAACAAATACCGGAAAAACGAACGCCTAAGCCAAGAGGAAAGAACACGCTTATCGATTGTTTCTGTCGAATAAGGACATTTTTTCTCTGGTGTTATGATAAGAAAAAAACTCAGAACAGACCATTTGATCAGTTTCGTATTGATGAATGTACTTATGGCACACCCATATATATCACATTAGAGGAACGTGATAAATTACTGGATAAAGACTTATCAGAATACAAACAAGTTGAAATCCAACGTGATATTTTTGTTTTTCAAAGCCTGATCGGTTGCCGTATTGGGGATTTATATCGTATGACTAAACGAAATATAATTGATGATGCCATTGAATATATACCAAGAAAGACAAAAGACGGTAATCCGGTAACAGTTAGAGTTCCATTAAATGATAAAGCAAAAGCCATTTTGGAAAAATATAAAGACTATACAGGTGATAAAATCTTACCTTTCATTTCTGAACAAAAATACAATGATGCTATCAAGAAGGCTTTCGAACTGGCTGAAATAAATCGAATAGTAACGATACTTGATCCCCTTACCAATGAAGAGGTAAAGAAGCCATTACACGAAGTTGTCAGCAGCCACATGGCAAGACGGACTTTTATTGGAAATATTTACAAAAAAGTAAAAGACCCTAACCTAATCGGAGCATTGAGTGGACACAAAGAAGGCAGCAAAGCTTTTAATCGTTATCGCGAAATAGACGAGGATATGAAAAAAGAATTAGTAAATTTGTTGAGTTAGATATTTCAAATTTAGAAAATAAATTACGTTCGCACTGTGAACGTAATTTAGCAACAACAAGATAAGTATAAAGAAGATCAAATAAATGGAAAACCGACAACTTATAGAATTATTGAATGAACTTGTGAAACAGCCTCACGAAAGCGAATGGGTCGAATTTAAACTCAATTTTCATTCTGCAGAAGAGATCGGAGAAAGAATCTCCGCAATCTCTAATGGTGCTTGCATCCACAATCAACAATATGGCTATTTGGTGTTCGGGGTTGAAGACTTAACACATATAATAAAAGGAACGACATTTAGAGGAAAGACTCATAAAAAGGGAAACGAAGAACTAGAGCACTGGTTAGCTACCCGCTTAAATCCAAGAATAGACTTTAATATTTATGAATTTGATTATGATAGTCAACGTCGCATTACTTTATTTGTAATCCCTGCAACAAAAACACAACCTGTGGAGTTTTTACATCATGCCTATATTCGAGTTGGAAGTATTACCAGAAAATTAAACGAGTTTCCTGAAAAGCAAGCTAAAATATGGAAGAAAGAGAGTATTCCTTTTGAGAGAGAGACTGCAAAAGACAACCTAGTAGCCTCTGATATAACTAAATATTTAAGCACAGAAACATATTTTGATTTGATGAAATTACCTTACCCTTCCAATCAACAGGGAGTAATTGACAAATTTATAGAAGAAGGATTAGTTGTTAAAGGAAAAACGTATGGTATAACTAAATTAGGAGCCATTCTTTTTGCCAAAAATTTAAAAGACTTTGAAAGTGTAGAAAGAAAGTCAGTTAGAGTGATTGTATATAGAGGAAAGAATAAAGTCGAGACTGAACGGGAACAAATTGGAATAAAAGGGTATGCTATCGGATTTGAAGGTTTAGTTAATTGGGTGAATGGACAATTACCTGCTAATGAAGAAATAGGTAAAGCTTTAAGAACTGAATCTAGAATGTATCCTGAAATCGCAATAAGAGAACTTGTTGCCAATGCTTTAATTCATCAGGATTTATCGGAAAAAGGATTTCCGATGGTTGAAATATTTCTAGATAGAATTGAAATCTCTAACCCGGGGACACCTCTTGTAACTCCGGATCGGTTTATTGATGCCTATGTTTCAAGAAATGAAAAGCTAGCAGATCTCATGAGAAGAATGGGATTCTGTGAAGAAAAAGGAAGCGGGATGGATAAAGTTATATTTTACAATGAATTATACCAGTTGCCTCCAATAAATATTATAGTAGCAGAAGGTAGAACTAGAGTTACAATGTATAGCTATAAATCATTGAATGATTTAGATAAGAAAGAAAAAATCCGAGCTTGCTATCAACATGCGTGTTTAAAATATGTTTCTAACGAAAAGATGACGAATCAATCATTAAGAGATCGTTTTAAAATAGAAGATCAAAATGCTGCTATTGCGTCAAGAATTATAAGAGACTCATTAGCTGAAAATGTAATTAAAGAAGATGATCCTGAAAGTAAATCACGAAAATATGCAAGCTATATTCCTTTTTGGGCATAAATCTTATTTGATGGTTATTTGATAACGGCATCGCACGGCATATATAATCGTCTTGTAATCAACCGGTTCTTATTTGATGGTTATTTGACAACTTCAATATTATAATTATGGGGCAGGTAGAATTTGACAACTTTCGGAATCGTATAAAAGACTGGATGGATCGCAATCAGGATGAATACGATTTCTTTGAAGAAGAGATTAATAAAAAAGATTCTACAGTCTACCAAACAATCATGTCCAAAGCGATCTCCCTTGTTCCACTGTATCAAAAAATCATAAGAAAAAAGGCTAATCAGGGAATGTACGACGACATTTCCGATATAGAAACCCTTTTCACAGAAAATAAAGTTGCCGAGTCACTCATCAAAGAATTCGATAAAGCAAATGAAAAATCAATTGTTCCGGCTTTATTATCATGGCTCTATTTTGGAAAAAGTTTTGAGAGAATGGTTGAAAGAGGGGAAGAGATGAGACGCAGTAGCGATACGAATTATATCCAGAAGCTAGTGATTACTGCTACAATAAAAATACTTATAGCTAAATCTATCAGTCTCGGGCTGCGTAGTAAATCCGACTGGCAGGAGCATCGGCGGTTAATGAAATTAGCGGATAGCGATCATGTTATGAATTGGGCTATTGACAATACTGTGCCCGAAGAAAAGAAGAAGGTTGGAAGAAAGAGAACAGAAAAAACATTTGAGGAAGTACTGTCAATCCTGGTAGAAGATAAAACTGAATTATTAAACCGGATCGAAGAATATTTAATTACCAAACATACCGACTTAGATTTAGCCCGTCTAAAGATAGCACTTGATGAATTATATTATATAGAACCCTGCGATATCAAGTTGTTCAGGGATGCTTTAGCTCAACAATACCAAGCTATGGTTACCATTGTCGGGGAAAGAGGTATTCAGAAAAAATACAGAGACCTTAATAGTTTTCTTCCGGTAAAGGAAGTTTTTATGAAGGACTTCGGAGAGGATAGAAACGTTATTGATAAACTAAAGGATTTTTTACGAAATTGAATTCGTTTGATTCGTTTTTTTATTCGGCGAATTTACCGCCAATTAAATAGCTTATAATCAGAATTATTCTCATATATATTTGCGCCACTGCTTTATTTTAAGGTAGTGGTTTTGCTTTTTATATCTGCCGATTGCAAAGCCTAACATAAGCAGATATATTACTAATATGAAAAAATTATTAGAAATTATCGAACAGGGAAATGCCAATATCAAATTAGAGATGAGCGGTGGAGACTTATTGGAGTTTTCAAATGATTTAATTAACCGTGCTAAAACCGAACTATCCACAGAGATAGCGGAAGCTCGAAAAGAAAAGTACCTGACACGAGGAGAAGTAAAGCAAATATGCGGAGTCTGTGATGCAACTTTATGGCACTGGAATAAAAAGAACTATTTGAAAACTATTAAAGTCGGTAGTAAAGTCCGATACCGAATGTCAGACGTCAAACGAATCTTAGAGGGTAATAGTGTGAATACTAAATAACCGTACCCATGAAAGAAAAAGCATCAGCCTCTGCCCGCAGGTCGAAAAATGAGCGGATTGAAGAGGAACTGCGGACATTGTACAACTTTCGGTTCAATACCGTAAAGAGCCGGACAGAGTACCGGGATATCCATGCACAAGGGGAATTCAGACCTGTAACCAAATACTTCCTGAATTCCCTCCGCAGGGAAATCGATGTCCGCATTGGTATTACCACTTCAGCCGATAATATCCGGGCTATCCTCGAAAGCAACTTTGCGGAAAAAGTACATCCCATCCGGGAATATCTTTCTCGATTGCCTTTGCTGAATCCGTTGGACTTTGGTTATACGGAACAACTTTTGCAAACCGTTGAAGTCTCCAATCCTGATAAATGGAATGAGTATCTGGTAAAGTGGCTGATAGGTGTTGTCGCTAATGCTATGAGTGATGTCGGTTGTCAGAATCATACCTGTTTAGTGCTGACAGGCGAACAGGGCAAGTTCAAAACAACATGGCTGGACCATCTTTGCCCCGATCCGTTAAAAAGCTACCTGTTTACAGGGAAGATAGATCCGCAGGGAAAAGATGTATTGACCCTGATCGCCGAATACCTGTTTATCAATATTGATGACCAGCTGCGAGCTTTAAACAAACGTGATGAGAACGAACTCAAAAACCTGATAACGACTCCGGCTGTCAAGTACCGCAGACCATACGATACCTATATTGAAGAATACTCTCATCTGGCGAGCTTTATGGCATCGGTGAACGGCAATGATTTTCTGACTGACCCGACAGGCAGCAGACGCTTTCTTCCATTCGAGGTTATCCGTATTGATATCGACAAGGCTTTATCCATCAATATGGATCATGTTTTCTCTGAAATCATGTATTTATACAAACAAGGTGTCCGCTATTGGTTTGATGACAAGGAAATAGAAGAATTACACAGGTTAAGTTCGGGCTTTCATGTGCAGACGGTAGAATATGAAATGCTGATGCAGGGTTTTGAAAAGCCGAATGATACGGACGATTCGTTTATGACAACGGCTCAGGTACTGAACTATCTTAGGATGTTCAGCTCTTTGCCCCTGTCAGAGAAACGGATGGGCGAAGCCATCCGAAAGGCCGGATTTACACGGACTCAGAAACGGATTAACCGCAATCCCTCTCCTGTATATGGTTACCGGATAAAGAAGATTAAGCCGAATCCCTTTGTCGATCAAGAACTGTAATAAAGATGATTTATTCTTTTTGCTTACTATCTTACTACATAACTAACTAATCCCATGAAAGAAAAAAGATTAGGTGTAGTTTGTTGCAAAAATATCATCTTACTCTCTTGTTACTACCTTACTACAGTTGTAAGGTATATAGTTACTACAATTCAATATAGATACTACATATTATAACTTATAAATAAGACACTTAAATCATTTGTAGTATGTAGTAAGAAAAAGTTCTACAAAATTAAAAACAAGATTATGATAACATATAATGAAGCAAATAAAATAAGTATCAAAGCCTATTTAGCTAATAGAGGTATCCATCCGGTTAAAGATCATGGTTATTATGGCATGTACCGTTCTCCATTCAGAGAGGACAATAATGCAAGCCTGAAAGTCGATTATAATAAAAACCTATGGATAGATTTCGGAAGCAATGACGGGGGAACAATGATAGATTTGGTTATGCGAATCAACAATTACTCATTGAACGAAGCAATGCAAGAACTAAATCAATACAACAATACATCAGTAAATCTGCACGACAATACAACAGCACAACAGCATTCTCAATCTTTTTCTTTTCACGGAAATAATTCAAATAAGAATACTTCGGCTATAACAATACAACAGGTACTTCCGATCACGCATCAAGCCCTGATCAATTATCTATCGGAAAGAAAGATCAGCCTTGATATCGCTAAGCAATATTGCTCTGAAATACATTATTCCGTAAACGGAAAACCTTTCTTCGCTATCGGTTTTCCAAATGACAGTAAAGGTTGGATATTGCGAAGCGAGCCATTTAAGGGCTGTACCTCTATGGAGGTAACAACATATGGCGGAGCAAATAATACCAACAGTAAAAAAGAATCGTGCCTGGTCTTTGAAGGTTTTACCGATTTCCTTTCCTACCTGTCACTAAAGAATACACTTGCACCTCAAGAGGATGTAATAGTGCTTAATTCACTATCCAACCTTCCCAAAGCTATCGACAAGCTAAAAGAATACAAAGAAGTCCATACTTATCTCGATAATGATAGTCCGGGAAAGAAAGCTACTCTAACCATTAAACAAACTCATCCGGTTGTAATTGATCAGTCAGTAAAGTATGCAGGCTATAAAGACCTGAACGAGTATCTTATTTCGATCAGGCAGATACAGCAAAAAGAGAAGCCTAAAATCGAGGTTAAACGGAAACCCTTCAAAGGTTTCAGACCTTAAGCTTTCGTGTGTACCCCAGGGGCTTTTGAAAAAGCCATAGCCTATTAGGGATTTTTCTTTACGCTCTCGTTGCACTACCACTAAAAAATCCCAATAGGCAAAGGGTGTTCCCCCTTTTGAATCCCCCTGAGCGATCTGATGACCGCAGTCGCTTTAAGCGACTATTTAGAATGATGAATCATTGTCCACCGACAAAGGATAGTCGGCTGGCATAATTTCCAGTTATCAAATTTACGAACTTTTTAATTAAAAATAGCTATGGGATATGTTGTTCTCCATTTAGATAAATCACCACGAAACGAAGCGGCGATGACAGACCATATAGAACGGAAAGTAATGGCTCCGAATGTCGATCCGAAACGAACGTATCTGAATAAAGAGTTGGTTCCATTCCCCGAAGGAGTAGCCAACAGAACAGAGGCTATAAAACACAGGATACAAAATGCAGGATTGAGCCGTAAAGTCGGCAAGAATCAGGTACAGGTTATTCGGCTTATACTTTCCGGCAGTACTGAGGATATGTTGCGGATACAGGCCGAAGGCAAACTTGATGACTGGTGTCGGGACAGTATGGATTGGCTAAAAAAAGAATACGGAGAGAAAAATATTGTCGCGGCAACTTTGCATCTGGATGAAGATGCTCCGCATGTACACGCATCGGTTGTCCCAATTGTTCAGGGAGAACGAAGGCAAAAGAAATCGAACAAAGTACAGGAAGCTCCGAAAAAGCAGTATAAGAAGAAAAACACAAACAGACCTCGCTTATGCGCTGATGACGTAATGACCAAAGAAAAGCTGATCCACTATCAGGATAGCTATGCCGAAGCGATGGCTAAATATGGATTGGATCGTGGAATTAAAGGATCGGAAGCCCGTCATATCAGCACATCCGAGTTTTATCGCAATCAAAAAGAAGAATCCAATAATTTACAGATAAATATAGGGGTATTATTGGCTCAGGAAGAAGCCAAAAGAAACAGTATCGAACAGCTCAGGCGACAGGAACAGGAAGCAAAACAAAATTACGAGCGGGTAGAAAACTTGAAACAACAAAAAGAATCGGAACTAATGGAAAGCATTGGTTCTCTTCAAGAAGAGAGGCAGGAAGTATATGAAAAAGTGAGGGATATGTACGACCGTAAGGACGAGGCACGGGAAAAGTTTCTGAATATGCACGAATACACCCGGGAAAAGGAACAAGAAGTTACTGCTGTTGAAGCTCGATTGGAGCAACTTAAACAAAATTATGAGCCATACAAAGCACAAGAAGATATAAATCTACTATTTGAAATATTTCCACAGCTAAACGAACGCTTACGGATAGCTCAACTATGCAAGAGTATCGGGCTGGCAGTAGATGCTGTTAAACGGCTCTTCAAGGGTGAAGTGCTAACGATAACAGGCAAACTCCATTCAACTGAGCATGGCCAAGTGTTCAATGTACAGAATAGTAAATTGCAACTTTTCAAAGACCGAGATAATCCAAATAAGTTACAGTTATGCATTAATGGAAAGAATATTGTCGATTGGTTTAGGGAAAGGTATGAAGAGTTCCAAAAAACAATACGAATTAAACCTAAACAAAAGCAAGAAATAGGTAACAGTAAAGTATTTAAAGTAAGATGATATTGCTTACCATAAATTATGTACTTTTGTTACACAAGGCATAAAAGTAATAGAATTTTTATAATAACGGACTAATATAAATTATTTAAACAATCTAGGTATGACAATTGAATATAATCCCAATCGTTTTCTAAGAATTTCAGATAATTTAGTCACTCAAGATTTGACACCTCCTAAGTTGGGGATCATTTTTGAAGGAATAAACAAAGAACATATAAAGATTATATTTCCGTTAGGTATATATAAGACTGGTCTTATTGAAAAAATAGAAAAAACAAGAGATTACTACAAAGGAGGTCACTCGGACTATAACATTATTGTTGAATATTTAGATGAAGAAAAAACAACTATTAATGACTTAATAATACCTCAGATACAATCGGGTGCTTATTTTCATTATATAGCGGGAGAAATGAGTGATCTACAAAGTGAAATTTCAATTATACAAAAAGACCAACACAATCGTACATTAGAAGAAAATGAATACGATTCGAAAGGAGAACTGTATAAAACTCGTTTTTATGAATACTTAGATGAAGAAAATAGTATCGAAAAGAAAATCATTGATCACTACCTAGGTCATACTTATTTTCAAAAAATAATAAATAATGAGAGATTGGAAGAGAAAGTATTTAGGGAAGATGGATCACATAAGCAAACAAATATATGGAATTTATGATTAAGATTATGGGGTATTTGGTATAAATATACAGAAGTAGTAAGCAATAAGAAAATAAAGAGTTTAGGGTATCAATTATTTGTGTTTCGAATATTTAGTATTCTTATAGATGATTATGAACCAAATTCAATTTCAAGCAGGATATATACTTGATGGTATCAATGAAATTTTAAAAGATATTGACAAGGATAAAGAAGTCAAAGGGCTTCTGAAATTCTTGTCCTGCTTTGACCTTGAAACGGATAGTAATGTTTCCTCAAATTCATCTGACAGTCTTACTTCTATAATTCATAATTTAATTGTTCGTGGTATTCCTACTCGACCAAGTATTTTCATTGAAAATAAGTTCTTAGAAGCTTTTCGGAAATTTCAACTTGACAATTCTGATTTCACTAAACAATTAGGAAGCATAAAGTATGAATCAAAGCTAAGCAATGAAGATCTCAATAATATTTTTTCGGCTTTACATATCATTGACTCAAGGATAAAATTAAATAAAAATAATTACAACTTTGACCTTGAAAGTGATTTTGAAAAAAACTTTATATTTAAATATTTACCTGAAAATGGATTAGATTTTATACAACAACTTTTAGAATCACAAAGAAAATTAAGCACAATTGTAACGCCTGAGATTGGGCGTGATCTCCATTCTCAAAGAGTCGATTTTTCTTATGAATTTCCTTATGTCCTCGAAGATGAAATTGAAATATTTGGAGAGAAAAAAGTAAAAACATATAACCAAGGATTGATTATTGAAATCGACGGGATAAAATTTCATTCCAATCCCTCACAGGTACAACTAGATAATTTTCGAGATAAAGCAACAAAAGAAACTAAATGGATCACGAAAAGGATTGTTGATTTTAACACTACTGATTTTACGAAATGGATAAAACGTTCCAATTCGTTAAAAATAATAAGCAATAATTACAATAAAGAACTTGATGATAATTGGCTTGATATTCTTCAACTGACTTTATCGCCTTTTGCTATTGCGAGAGTTCAGAAAACGATTGTCGAATTTATCCGATCAAACAACCTTGATTTAAAGTCTAAAGAATGGAATATTTTAGCAATTGAAAGAGATGTCCCTTGTGTAGCATTAGCTATTGAAGATTTGAAACAACATTTCCAGCATCTTTTTGCTCTTGTAGGAAAAAACCAAAATTTTCCAATTATTAATATTCAAATTTTAAGCACGAAAGAATTTGCTAACTCAAAACTACATGAGATAAAGCCCGAAATCATAGACAAATATCAAAATGAGAAAGAATTTGATTTAATTATTGACATTTCCGTTCTACAAAGACGAGGAATTGTAAAAACTAATATTCCGTTTAATAGTAAAAATAAAGCTATAATACGTTCTTCTCATTATGTAAATTCCGATAGAAAACTCTATACCTCTGATTTTATTGATTATAAACCAATCACGAAAAAATTAGAAAATGAAACTTATGAAGATATTTCCAAAGCTAAACAAAGCCTAACTTATTTTTTGCAAAACATTTTTAGGAAAGAAAGTTTTAGAGAAGGGCAATTACCTATTTTAAATCGGGCATTGCAAGGAAAAAGCGTAATAGGCCTATTGCCAACAGGTGGTGGGAAATCATTGACTTATCAAATAGCATCCTTGCTACAAGCAGGGGTTACGATGGTTATTGACCCGATTAAGTCGTTGATGCAAGACCAATACGACAACCTTTTAAAAAATGGGATTGACAGTTGTAATTTCATCAACTCAAAATTAACTCGTGAAGAAAAAGCAATTGCAACCAACCAAATTGCGGACAGTAAAGTTTTATTCACTTTTGTTTCGCCCGAGCGTTTGCAAATTGAAGAGTTTAGACTTTCTTTAAAGGAAATGTACAAAAACAAAGTGTATTTTAGTTACTGTGTCATTGATGAAGTACATTGTGTTTCAGAATGGGGACATGATTTTAGAACATCCTATTTGAGTTTAGGGAGAAATGCAATCGAACATTGTAAAACAAAAAACAAACAAACCATCCCGATTTTTGGGCTTACTGCAACGGCATCATTTGATGTGCTTTCTGATGTTGAGAGAGAACTATCAGGAAATGGACTTGTTAATATTGACACAGATGCAATTGTAAGATTTGAGAATACAAACAGAGCAGAATTACAATACCAGATTGTCAATACAACCGTAAAATTTGAAAGAGATGAAAAATTCAAATTTATACTTTCTGATAAAACCGAATTACTATTACCTATTCAGCCCATCAAAGGAGATATAAAACAGCAAACGGCTATAGAAAAACAATGTGAGTTAACAAAAGTCGTCAATTTAATCCCTGACAGACTTTTAACATTGAACGAACAATCACATTCAATTTTAGCGTGGACAAAAGAAAAGTTTTCGATTGAGAGCAATTTACCTAATATTAAAATTGAAAATTTTGAGACAGTATCTTTTTATAGCTTAAGTGAATATCATAACAAATCAATTTACAAAAATGGAGGGATTGTGTTTTGTCCACACAGAACACACTTATTTGGTGTAACTGATAAATTCAAATTTGACAAATACGATGATGACATTCGTGATGACAAAGGCAACATTATTCATCGCTGGGGAGATTTTGTATTAGATGAAAAAGGTAACAAAGTAAAATTACCACTTCCAAAACGTAAAGCAATAGCAGACACTTTATCTAAAACAGAAATATATGAAGTAGGTGTCTTTATGGGAAGTTCCGATGAAGATGAAAAAGTTGGAAAAGAAATAGAAACAGAATCGTTTGACAATCAAAGAAAATTTATTGAAAATGAGCAGAATATTATGGTTGCGACCAAAGCTTTTGGAATGGGAATCGATAAACCAAATGTCCGTTTTACAGTTCACGTAAATATTCCTGCTTCAATTGAAAGTTTTGTGCAAGAGGCAGGAAGAGCAGGCCGTGACAGAAAAATGGCACTTTCCACAATTCTGTTCAATGAGCAGAAAGTAATTCTTTTCAATCAGAGGTTTTATGAAAAATTAGAAACTGAAATAAGCGAAGAGGGATTAAAGCTATTAAAGAGGCTTAAAAACCAAAAGTTTTATAAAGAAGAAGTCTCAGCTATTTTAAAGGCTCTTGGAAATGACGAACTAATTCAAAATGAGAAAAAGATTCTTGAAAACTTAGGAGAGATCTTTACAGATAAAGATAACTTATTGTTCTTTCACAATAACTCATTCAAAGGACAAGATAAAGAATTGGTTGTTATCAATGAACTTTTAGAAGAAATCCTTTTACCAAGCAAAAACCATTTATATTCTCTAACTGAAAATCTAAAAGAAGAAATTGATAATCAGGAGGTATATTTAAAAATAGACTTGAAAAACAATCGAATTTATGTTAATGAAGTCTTTCCAAAAGGCTTTGGTTTTATAAACCTAATTGACTTAACACCAAATGCCAATTTTGCGACTTTTGACAAACTTTATTCAAGACAAGTTTTAGATTTTGTGATAATAGAAATTAAATCACAGTTTCCACTTTATAATGATATAGATAAACTAAAAAAATGGCTAAGTCTTAAAGAAATAGGTTCATATGAAATCGGTATAGAAAAGAGGCTGAATGAATTAGAAAGTTTTGGTCAAGCAGTAAACCCTGAAATAGTTATACCGTTTGCCAATAAATATGCTGACAAAAACATTTTTCACGAAGAGTTAAAAACACTTTTTAAAACGATAATTACGGACAAGGTAAGTGATGAACTAATTATAGAATCTATTGAGGGAACTTTTGAAAACTACCTGAAAAATGTGAAAGAAAAACTCAATTTTGAAATTGAAACAGACAAAAATAAGTTAGAAAAACTGAAACAGCTTTATTACAGTCCAAGAAAAAAACCTGATACTGACAAAGCAATCTTCCGCCTTTCATCAGTTGGAATAATTGATGACTATACGGTCGATTATAATAAAAATTGCTACAAAATACGTACTCTCAAGAAAACAGACAATGAATATATTGAACATCTGAAAGTATTTATGCGGAAATATTATTCTGCAAATCGTGTTGAAAGTGAAATTGAAAATGTTTATAAAGCAAAAGGCGATACAATCCTTCAAAAATGCTTATCATTCCTAACAGATTTTGTTTACAAAGAAATTGAAGTGAAACGTTTACGTTCTATCGAAGATATGATATTGGCTTGTGAAATCGGAATGCAGGAAAATGGAAATGAAGAATTAAAAGACTTTATCCATTTGTATTTCAACTCCAAATATGCCAAGGAAAATCACGAAATAGACGGAAAAAATTATTCGCTTACAATAGATACCGATAACGCAAAAGAATATTCTTTTGAAATTTTATGGAAATACATAGAAGCTACGACAATTGACCCAAGTGGAGCACAAAAGGACAACACAAAACATCTTCGAGGTGCAACATTAAGGCTATTAAGAACAGAGCCCCAAAATGGATCTTTATTACTATTAAAGGCTTATTCCCTTTTTGTATTAGGAATTGGTACAAATAGGAATATTGAAACTGAAGCAAAAGATAGCTTGACTTCAGGATTCAAACTCTTTAGAGAAAAATATACAACCCTTACATTTGAAGAGTTGTCTCAAAATATTGAGCGATATAAAACAGAAATTATTAAAAATGCCAATGATAGTGATGAAGTTGAAAAAATCCTTGACGTAATCATTGAGGAGTTGTATTTAGAATTTCATAATGATTGGTTAAATAATTTCAATCAAAAATATTTATTAGAATATGATCGATAGCACTACACATTCGATTCTTTTTGAACTTCAAAAGAATCTTGAAGATTTATCATCTGCTAAAACACAGATGGAAGAATTTCGTACATCGTCGGTAAAAGTTGTTCAAGGCATTGATAGCATAAGGTTAAAGTATGTTGAATACCTTGAAAATATAAAATCGGGCTACGAAAAAAAAGTAAACAATTTAACAAACGAATTAACTTCATTCACATCTACCATCAAAGATGAAAATACAAAGTCAATTCAAAAAGTTGTTATCAAATCAGAGGAATCTATAGAAAAAGGAATTGAAAAAATTGAATTTGTTTCCAAGAAGATAGAATCATCTAATAACGAAAAAATTGAGACAATCAATAATCTTCTGAAACACTATAAAAATGTTGTCGAAGCGAGTAATTCTTTGATTGATACGTTAACGACAATTGATTTTCCGACAAAACTTGATGCAATTTCCACAAAATCACAATTAATAATTGAAGCTATTACAAACTCAAAGCAAGCATTAGAAATAAAGTCAAATGAAGCCAAAGACCTAATTCTTGAAAAAGCAACATTTACTAAAGAACAAATAATTCAAAATAATGATGGTAAAATAAATTCATTGACTGAAAAACTAATCGAAGTTAATAGTAATTTGGAAACTAAGCTTACAGAAGCATTCGAAAAACAACTCAATCTGACTAATGAGCGTTTAAATAGACAAAATAAAGAACTTAGAACATTGAAAACAACACTATTTATAGCTATTGGGATCATAATTATAGGAATCGCATTAAACTTTGTACTGAAATAAATAACAAAACACCCAATTTAACATTTCAGGGTGTAAAATCGGGTGTTTATTTTGTAACAAGCTTATTTTCAGATTTATTGGCGGAGAGAGAGGCAGAGTAAGAGTGAGAACAAGCCGAGAAGCAAAAACAACAGAAAGAAGCCGAATTGCAACAAACAGAACAGGCTCTCAGTAAAACTAAAAGTGAATTGAAAACCGAGAAACTTAAAAAATACGGCTGCTGATATCGGTTCTACTATTATGGATAGTACAGTTCTATGATAGGCTCTTCTAAAGTGAAACGAAAACAGCAGGAGATCGAAACGCTGAAAGAAGAAAAGGAAAATCTAATTCTAGAAGTAAAAACTCTGAAATAGGATATGTAGAAGGAGCATGAAGTATAATTGTTTTTTGCTATCTGAAAAAAGGTTCGATTTATAAACTTAGTTTAAGTTTACTATACATCCAAGATTTTCGATTATTTTTTATTTTTAAAGTATAAAATCTAAATACCTAATTTAAATTAAAAATTAGTTTATGTCCTTTACCTCCTATACAATATTATGTGTAATCATTGGTATACAGGCTATTGATGTTTTAAATAATTAAAACAATTTTACGCTTTATATTTTGAATCAATTTAAATATACGATATGAAAAAAATGACATTGATATTTCTTATTGCTTTTATTCATACTTTTTGTTTTGCACAAAAAACAGCTGATGAGCAGGTTGGTAATTGTTTAAATACATCAGATTTCTTTTTATTAGAAGAAATATATCCAACAGTTAAAGATAACATGCAGACACCGTTTTTAAAAACATTTGCGGAATCGTTATTAAACATTGCATTCAATCAATCTGACCAAGGAGTTGCTTCAGTAGATTCTCTTATTATAAAGTATCAAGGAGAAATTGGGTTAGAAAATGTTAAAAGTATGCTTATTTTCCAAAGTTGGCTTCTTTTTCGACAAGGAGAATATCAGCAAGCTTACGATAGATTGGAGGGGTTTATTGCTCAGATCGAGCCTCACGTTCCGTCTGAATTTCTCATTGGTACTAAAGCAAATCTTAATATGTATAGAGCATTACTTGGAGAAGGTAAACCCCAACTTATTCGTCCAGATATGGATTGTGTAATTCCATTAGAAATTGATACTATAAGAATAAGAGGAAACGAAAATGACACAGTCAAACATTCTACACTTATGTATGTTCCAGTTACGGTAAACGGTAGTCGGGAAAGGTTTATTTTCGACACTGGATGCGGTGGAGGGGTTTTCTTGTCGCAGGAATATGCTACCCGTTTGGGGGTTAGAATCAAGATGGATTCGCTAGTAATTACAGGAGTAGGAGGAAAGGACTATGGCCAAATGGGAATTGTAGATAGCATAGGAGTCGGTAATATGATCTTTCGAAATGTAAGAGCAACTATTGTTTCGCCTAATACCGAAGTGGATTCTCTTTTTAGAGTAAATGCTATATTAGGTAGTGATATTATGCACTATGCAGGTGAAGTCCAAATATTACCCAACGAAAAAAAAATTGTTTTCCCTATACATAAAACACCATTGCCTACTACAGGGAGAAATATGATGCGAGTTCCAGGTGGTGATGCTTTCTTTTTGAAAGTCTATTCAGGCGATAATAGATTAGTTATGCTATTCGATACGGGAGATACTTATGCTCATCTTAATGGTCATTATTTTGGATCAAATAAAGAATCTGTAATGCGTAATGGCACAAAAAGTAGTCGGGTGAGTGGAGGCTTCGGAGGAGCTGGTCTAAGAGAATATTATAACTTGCCTTTTTTTTCGATAAAGATAGGAAATAAACAATTCAAAATAGAGAATATGGCTGTAGAGAGTGAGTTACCTATTGGCACACAATTCGGGTCAGGAGCTTTGGGAATGGCTTTCATTAATACTTTTAAAAAAACAACTATTAATTTTGAACAAATGTTTGTTGAAGTATATGATTGAAGAGTCCAATGCATATAAAATAAAGCCTATATATATGGTTGAAATCCAAATTTTGAAGTATTGACCTCTTTACACTAAAGAATACTTTATTTAAGGAATATCATTCTCATCAATCTTGCGTGTAAATCATATACAAATGTAAGTTCACAATGAGACAGATTTTATTACTTCTTTTTTTATGTTTAAATGAATAGCTAAGAAAATCTTTTGGGAACAATCCGGGAACATATTCTTAAAACAAAAAGCCTAATTGATTGATCCTCAATTAGGCTTTTGTTTGAATAGTACCCAGAGCCGGGATCGAACCGGCATGGAAGTGAATCCACTGGTGTTTGAGACCAGCGCGTCTACCAATTCCGCCATCTGGGCTTGTGCCTAGTGCGGTGCAAAAGTACACATATTTTTCATATATCAAAAGATCAGGTATAACTTTTTTGAAAAAGAATCGTATAATTTTATTTCGCTATTGTCCCTAATCGTTTTGTTTGTATATTAGTATGATATAACTTTGTATAAATTTTTAAAACAAACATGGATAACAAGAACAATTATTGCGTGATCATGGGTGGTGGCATTGGCAGCCGTTTTTGGCCCTTTAGCCGCGAAGCCCGTCCAAAGCAGTTCCTTGATTTCTTTGGAACAGGACGTTCTCTTTTGCAGATGACTGTAGACCGGTTTAAAAGAATCCTTCCTCTTGAGAACATATTTATAGTCACCAATAATGAATATGCTCAGATGGTACAAGAAGAACTGCCTGAGTTGAAACCCAATCAGATATTGTTAGAGCCAATGCGACGCAATACAGCTCCATGTATTGCTTTTGCGACTTACCATATCAACTCTTTTAATCCTGAAGCAAATATTGTAGTTGCTCCTTCCGATCACTTGATTCTGAAAGAGGATGAATTTCTTTCTATCATTCAGAACGCTTACAAATTTGTATCTAAGCACAATACGTTGTTGACACTCGGCATTAAGCCTAGTCGCCCCGAAACAGGTTATGGATACATACAAATGAGCGAAGAAAAGCTGGACGGAGTAAATAAGGTTAAGGTCTTTACCGAAAAACCGAATCTGGAGCTGGCTAAGGTCTTCTTCGAAAGCGGAGAGTTCCTGTGGAATTCAGGTATCTTTATCTGGAATAACAAAACCATCTTAAGTGCACTTCGTGAATATCTTCCTGAGATAACTTCTCGTTTCGACCGTGGTATCGATGCCTTTGGTACAGAAAAAGAAAAAGCCTTCATTGATGAGAATTTCCCATTTTGCCCCAATATATCAATAGATTATGGCATAATGGAAAAAGCTACAAATGTATATGTACAGGCAGCAGATTTCGGTTGGTCTGACTTAGGAACTTGGGGATCACTCTACGAAATATCCGAAAAAGATGATGAAGCCAATGCTTCACTCATTGCCAACACTATATTTTTTGATAGTGCCGAAAATGTTGTGACATTGCCCGCCGGCAAATTAGGGGTTATACAAGGCCTAGAGGGCTACATTGTAGCCGAAGCTGACGGCGTACTACTGATTTGCAAGAAGTCGGAAGAACAGCGTATCAAACAGTTCGTTGCTGACGTAAAGCTAAAATACGGAGAAAAATATATATAACAATCAAATAAATATATGTCAAAAGAACTTTTACCAAATCTTCCTTACCTTGTAGCAGATATCAATCTGGCAGACTTTGGGAGAAAAGAAATAGAAATAGCAGAGCATGAAATGCCGGGATTAATGGCACTTCGCAAGAAATATGGAGCAACAAAACCGCTGAAAGGCGCTCGTATCATGGGTTCGTTACATATGACTGTGCAAACAGCTGTACTTATCGAAACCCTGAAAGAATTAGGAGCCGATATACGTTGGGCTAGTTGTAATATTTTCTCTACCCAAGACCATGCAGCAGCAGCTATTGCAGCAGCGGGAATACCCGTATTTGCATGGAAAGGAGAAACCCTTGAAGAATATTGGTGGTGTACAGAGCAAGCTTTAGCGTTCCCTGAAGGGAAAGGCCCTAACCTGATAGTAGACGATGGCGGCGATGCTACACTGCTTATCCACTGGGGATATAAAGCCGAAGAAAATGCTGACTTCCTGAATAAAAAAGCTTCGAGCCACGAAGAGCAAGTAATACTCGATACCTTATCTCGTATCCTTAAGGAAGACAACAATCGTTGGCATCGTACAGTTGCCGATTGGAAAGGAGTATCTGAGGAGACAACAACAGGAGTACACAGGCTGTACCAAATGATGGAGCGAGGCGAACTACTTGTTCCGGCTATTAATGTAAACGACTCGGTAACCAAGTCTAAGTTTGATAACCTTTATGGTTGTCGCGAATCATTAGCCGATGGCATCAAGAGAGCTACCGACGTGATGATTGCAGGTAAGGTTGTAGTTGTTGCAGGATACGGAGATGTAGGTAAGGGCTGCGCTCACTCTATGCGTTCTTACGGAGCTCGTGTCATTGTAACCGAGATAGACCCGATATGCGCCTTGCAGGCAGCAATGGAAGGCTTTGAAGTGACAACAATGGAAGAGGCCGTGAAAGAAGGTAATATTTTTGTTACAACAACAGGCAACAAGGATATTATAACAATAGAGCACATGTCTCGTATGAAAGATCAGGCTATAGTATGTAACATAGGGCATTTTGACAATGAAATTCAGGTGGACAAACTTGTAAACTACCCTAGCATTAAGCATGTAAACATTAAGCCGCAGGTAGATAAATATACATTCCCTGATGAACATTCTATATTCCTTTTAGCCGAAGGTCGTTTAGTCAATTTAGGTTGTGCCACCGGTCACCCTTCATTCGTGATGAGTAACTCATTCACAAACCAGACTTTAGCTCAATTGGAGTTATGGGTACGCGACTATGAAGTAAACGTTTATCGTTTACCGAAACATTTGGATGAAGAAGTTGCACGCCTACACCTTGAACAAATTGGAGTGAAGTTGACCAAGTTGACTGAGGCGCAAGCCGAATATCTTGGGGTTCCTGTAGAAGGTCCATACAAACCTGAACATTACAGATATTAAGATATCATCTATCAATATAAACGGGCTTTATGGTTAAAGCCCGTTTTTTTTGCAATATATAAGTGCGGTACTAGAGCTCACTTTCTTATTCAAAAAGTGACAAAGGTGACAAAAGTGACAGGTTTCAATCTGTTCTTTATGTCACCTTTTTTAGTTTCTGATTACCACTTTTAATTTTACTTTTATTTCAAAGATCCCTTTTAGTTAGATAATTATTATTTAAATAATTAAAGAGAGATCTGCCAGTATGATGCATCACTTTTCATACAAGCTACTTCTTAATTATGATTTAAAAAATTTTCGATTCTTGTTTTTGTATTTGCGGGTAAATCTGAGCTGTAGACCTCGTAATTAGACACACTCATTTCCTTGAACCATTTTTTCCAAAGATATGACATAATATCTTCATCAACTTTATTGTTCGGACTCTCTGCTTTTATCTCTAACACAAGAACCTCTAAATTATTCAAATCATTACGCTCTGTCTTTATCCCAAAATTGTTTCGCTCAATCATTTGCTTCCAATCCTGCTTTCTATATTGTTTCAAATTAGTATTTGTGAGATAACTGAAGCGATTCTTATCATTTATCACCGACTGACTATGATACAAATACCCATCAGTGAAAATTATCAATATATTTCGATAGTTGGGATCTTTTTGAATGCAAAAATCCTTTACGTCATTCTTAAAGAAACGCCAAATATCACTACCCTCCCATGCACTTGTAGCAATAGTTTGCCGGTATATCTTCTCTAAATTTTGCGAATAAAGTTCTGTTATATTATCATATACTCCTTTTCTGCCTTTGTTATCCATTTTAGAGCAATCAATAATAAGCTTACTAACCATTGAGTTAATATCACTACTTACAGGCGGAGGACTGAAGAATATTCTAATTTTTCCTTTGGCATTATAAGCCCCCAAGCTTGTCATATTAGATTTAAAGAATTCTGTAATGGTCTTAATATTTTCAATATCGTTTTTTTGAGCATTCGCATTTATTTTGGGACTAATTCTATCAGATAAGTCCAATAAAATCGAGATATTCAATTGCCCTTGTTTCCTCGATATTTTACTATTCCCAGCATTATTACGATTAGTATCATTATTGCTATCACTAACATTATTTTTACCTCCGCAAGCCACCATTGAGAATGCTAAGATTGTTATAATAAATAGAAGTTTCATAAATCCATGATTATTTTGATTAGTTACTAGAGACTGAATTTGTCCTAATAAATTCTGAATTTTTTAATTCAAGTAAAAATTTTTCTTTAATCCTTTCACATTCATCAATCTGAACTTTTGAAGAACTCGTTGAGCGCATGTAAACAATCCATCCCGAGAAGTAATTATTAACCCCTTCTCTTACATCATTGAAATACAACACATATGACTCCAACTGTATTTTCAATTTATCTATTTCTCCCTGATTATTATTCTTTTCTCTTTGAAGAATAGAAATTTTATCCCTCAACTGCTTACATTCAGTCTTGGAAGATGCTAGTTTTTGTTCTTTATTTTTAATTGCATATCTAACTTTGTCCATTTTCTCGTATTCACTCATTGTAAAGCTGAACACAAGCCCCCAAATAATATAAACGACAAAACCCGCAAAGATTATTATCCAGAAATTAACTTCATGAAAAGCTCTCGATATCGTCATCGGTGGCATATCCATAAAAAGTCCCCCTATCATGATATTGTATATTTCTTTAACAATAGCATATGCTATAATAAAATCAAAAAAGAACGTGACAACAACAAGTCCCGAGATTTTAAAATACTTACTTATACCTTTTTCTTCTGAGAATTTATGAATTAAAAAGCCCAAACCTAAAAACACAGCAGGGATTGCTAAAATGAAAATCAACTCAGTAAAACCGTCTGCCCAAGCTTTACCTACGGCCTGCGCATCAAAGATAGCTTGAGTTATCTTTGTGTCATCAGGTGTAAAGTCTTTGAAAAAAGCTGAATAAGCCGCTGAGCTGTAAAATACAAACAAGTAAATGGTAAGAAATACTATAATGACTAAGCCAATCCAGAAGCTTATTTTTACGTAAGAATCTCCCAAAACAACTTTTGGATTTTCCTTTATATCATGAATTTCCTGTAAAATTCTTCCAATTTTATTCTCCTCATGCATTAATCGATCTTGCTCTGTTTTTATTTGATTTTCAACATTTGCATTTTTCGCTTCAAGACCACTAATTTCTTGTTTGATTTGACTTTTTCTCTCATCTTGTTTCATTTTATCTTGCTGGATATAACGAATCAATTGCATATATACCGCATGCAGTCTGGGCAATAATGCCTGAGAAGAGCCTCCACAATAACCCGCATCTCTTGTCCCTTTGCTAGCATAAGATGCTCCCGAAATGACGGCAATAGAATCATCTGTATCGTCTTGTTGAAACCTTTGTTGGGGTTCAAGATCTTGAATAGTAAAAATATCCTTAAGTCCCATATCTATGATTTTTTAATGGCCTGTAATACTTCGTCAAATGATCTTTCCTCCTTCGCTTGCGCTAAAAGATATTCTGATATCTCTACTGCATTTTCTATTGCAAAACCAAGTCGCTTACTTGCCTCTTGCAAAGTTTCCTTTTCCTTATCCTCTATCTTTCCGTCAGCCCAAGCAATGCGAGATAAATTATATAGATACTCTATTCTCTCATCTTCGCTTAAACTTTCTAACGAGACAAATGTATTTGGAGAAAAAATCGCTTTCTGTATTTCTTCTTCCAAAATTCCTCCTTTTTCCTTGCCTATTTGATAAAGCAATTCTAATTCATGTGGATGAACTTCTGCATCAGCTAACACCATTTGATATAAGCCTAAAAACATCTTTTTTTCACTCTCGTTCATATACAACTTACTTACCCCTGCTCTTACGGCTTTGCAGGTCTTGCCTTGATGATAGATGTAAGAGGAAGAGATCAATAGAACTGTTCCTTGCTTACTTCGAATTAACAAACCCACACAACTTCTTCACGAAGAGCTTTAAGGATTTACAAAAATGAACATGGGAATAACCCCCTGTCAATTCAATTATTTAGTGTATGTTTTGTATGAATAAGTATGGGCTCTGTGTGGACACACATTTGTGAATTTTCCTCTTGAAGACATAAGAAATTATGTTCGGCTCATACTCTAATGGTGGAAATCAATACCTGGTAGAATTTCTTAATTTTTCCAAAATTAGCAAAAAAAATAAAAAAACAAATAAATGTGATATATTTTTTAATCAACTGGATTTAAATCTATTAATTTATATTTACAAGAAAAGAAAATGTTAAATAAGAGGTAGAGAACAAGTAACATTTTATCTACAAGATTTAATATAGTCTGAATAGAAAATATGCAAATGATATGATATTTCTATAAACAAAAAGAGTTCCGCTGTCTAGCGGAACTCTTTTTGTATAATATATATAAGATCTATTATTTCTGTCCTTTCAGTATATTAGCTTCATCAATATATTTGTCTGCTTCAATAGCAAGAGGTGAGTTCATATATTGATTCTTTATAATTGAAAACACTTCAATTACTTTATCGTAATTTCCTTGATTACGATATATAAGACCTGCTTTTTTGTATAACATAGGGCTTTGAGAAGCATTATCTACACCTTTAGCAGCCTTGATATAATAAGAAACAGCCTCATCTGATTTTCCCAGGTTATCCAAGCAGTCGCCGATTGCACCATTCGCCAGTTGTGATATTATTTTATCACTACCGCTATAGTCTTTCAGGTATTCAAGACCTTTCTCGTAGTTACCCATATTTGCATAACAGATCCCGGCATATAGTTTAGCCAGTTTTCCGGCTTTAGTAGAACCATAGTCGCTTATGATTGATTCAAATCCTACATATCCGTTTTTATCTCCAAAAACAGCTAATGAATCTTGTCCGGCTCTGAAGTACTGTTCACCTCTGAACATTGCCACCTGAGCTTCGGTAGTTTTTGGCCCTACAATAAAATAGTTGTATGCAAGAAATGCACTAACGACCACAACTATAGCACCAATACCTATTAATAATTGTTTTTGGTATTTTTCAATGAAACGTTCTGATTCTGCAACTGCTGTTCCAATACGTTCCCAGTCTTTTTCTTCACGCAATTCAGCTTGTTTCTTTTTAGACATTTTTAATCTGTTATAAATATTTATATTATTCTGTTAATTTCAAATTTAGCAGCGACAAAAATAGCTGTTTTATCCTTATAAATAAAATCCTTAACTATATTTTTTTTATTCGGTATAAAATTTAATGAGTTGTTCAAGTGCCTTTTGACATGCAGGACAAAAATCTTTGCAAGTATTTGTCTTCATTCTACAGTCAACAGCAGGACGATATATCCCTTTAGACGAATAGCCTCCTCCTTCAAAGACTCCAATAGGATATTTATCTGCCGACTTTATATCCGTAGGAATTGGAGTGTCTTTTACCAATAAGCTTTTCCATTTCGAATTAAAATCGACAAGCGTTGTTATATTTGGTTCCCATGGCTCTACACCAAAAGGATAGCTATCGCTAAACGTATCATTTTCATAGTAGTATTCATCGGCCAATCCACCAAAGCTATGACCAAATTCATGAACAACAACAGGCTTGAAGTCTGCATGCCCCGTAGTAGTCAATGTATAGGCATTAAAAATACCACCACCGCCATATACATCAGTATTCGCTAATATAATAATATGAGCATAAGGTATCCCTGCAATTGGGTCGTGTATGTCCTTTACATTCGTAGTAGTCAGGTAACGATCAGAATAAAAGGTATCGAAATGGGAATGAAAAGCCGTTTCATTCCATTTGCCTTTACGAGGCACGCTTACACCGGAGTCTTTCGATTCTGTTTCTACAGCAATAAAGTTGAACTTATCTTGCATACGATTAAATGGGCTATGTGCTAAAATCTGTTCGCATGCCGTTTTTGCATTTTGTCTGAATTTTTCCATTTCAGAAGTCGTGTAACCTTCTGCCAGAATAACGACATTGACGCATTTATCTACAGGTCCCCCTTGATGTATAACGGTATAAGCCGGGGTATTTTTCAATCCTTTTTTCCTTATTAGGATATCGTCAGGAGTGACAGTATGCCTAAGAGCGGTTTTGTACGAACCGCCTTTTTCTCGCAGACTTACCTCTATATCAACCTTATCTTTGGGATATGGCAATAAGAATGTGTTTTCGAAACTTTTTCTTACTGTAGCAGCTTCAGGGATAGTGAGCCATTCTTGAAATAAAGAACTGAAGGATTCAAGATAAATACATTTCCCGGTTCTATGATCCGTCATTTTGATTTGCCCGTTACCTTGTCTTCCCAGTTCTGCAAGATGGTGACGGCGTCCTGCCCATTGGGGCAATTGGTTTAATTGTTCGAGAGAAACGGTCTGAGAGACATTGTCACCTGTAAATATATAATCCACACGCAACGTTTTGTTTTCAAAGTATTCTTCAAAGTTTTGAGAATATCCCCCCAGTGCAAGAAGGAAAAGTGATAGGGTTAACAGAAAATATTTCATGAAAAGCTTCGTTTTAGAATAGAACAAAGATAAAAAATTAATCACAATATTTAAGGATAAAGTTTCTATCAATTCAATTTGATTCTTAGGATGGAAGATGAAAATTTATACTTTTTTTGATTTTTCATATTATGCTTTCTTATATAATTGATTAGCTTTGCATCCGAATACACTATATAGTTAGAGGTCTCTACATGAGGAAAATTCAGTTGTTGACGTATACGTTTCTGCTTATTCTTTTTTCTGTGCCTTTTTGGGGTGCACAAATTTCTCGTATAGAGTCACGTATAACACACCTCGACAACCCTCAAGACTCATTGCCTACCGACTCTGCATCACCTCGGGTTCGTTTAAGTCGAGACCCAGTTCGTAAGACTCAGAATGATTCTATACGGATGCGTGGAGATTCCCTTCCGTCCGACTCTATAAAGAAAAAGAAAGCCGTTTTGGATGCTGTAGTAGACTATACAGCCAATGACTCTATAGTTCTTACAGCAGGAAATTGGGGATATTTATATGGCGAAAGCGTTGTGAAATACACCGATATTTCACTCAAAGGAGAAAAAATATGGATGAACATGGATAGTAGCCTTGTTTATGCCACATACGGTCTCGATTCTGTAGGAAAAGAATTTGGATTCCCTGTATTTACAGATGGAGGAACAGACTACGAATCAAAAACAATGAAATATAACTTTAAAACAAAGAAAGGTTATATTACAAATGTGATTACCACTCAAGGAGAAGGATATATTGTAGCAAGCAGAGCAAAAAAGAACGACGACAATTCATTTTTCATGAGAGAGGGAAAATATACCACTTGCGACGATCACGAACACCCTCACTTTTACTTGGCACTGACAAAAGCCAAGGTGAGACCTAAAAAGAACGTCGTAACAGGTCCTGCATATCTTGTTATTGAAGATTTACCTCTTCCTATCGGTTTACCGTTTGGATTTTTCCCATTTTCTGAAAAGTATTCTTCGGGGGTTATCATGCCTTCCTATGGAGATGAGCTCGCCCGAGGATTTAACTTAAGAGACGGAGGTTATTACTTTGCTATCAATGATAATATCGATTTAGCTGTGACCGGAGAAATATATACTAAAGGTTCGTGGGGAATCAATGCCCGCTCATCATACAGAAAAAGGTATAAATATTCGGGGGGATTTGATGTCGGATATCTAGTTACCAAACTCGGAGAAAAGGGAATAGATTACTCTTTGGCAAAAGACCTAAAAATCAACTGGACACACAGCCAAGACCCTAAGTCAAATATGTTCAGAACTCTGTCGGCAAGCGTACAATTCTCTACCAGTTCTTACGACCGTAATGACCTGAATACGGCTTACACCCCTATGGGAACCAATAATACAAAAAGCTCAAATGTAACACTAACCCAAAAGATACCAAATTCTCCGTGGAGTTTCTCTGCCAATATTAGTGCAGCCCAACGTACACAAGACTCAACAATATCTCTTACCTTGCCTAACGTTACAGTTACGATGAGCCGCATAGCTCCGTTTAAAAGGAAAGATGCCGTAGGCGCAGAAAAATGGTACGAGAAGATACAATTGAGTTATACGGGAGATTTAAGAAACAGTATTACGACAAAAGAAAACAAGCTATTTCAGTCTAACTTGCAAAAAGACTGGAATAATGCAATGAAACATACAATCCCTGTGTCTGCTACTTTCAGTGCGTTAAACTACCTAAATATCACTCCGTCTTTCAACTATACCGAGCGATGGTATACAAGCAAAATAGAAAAACGATGGGATACTGATCAACGCCGCATGATAGCTGAAGATACAACCTATTCATTCAACCGCGTTTATGATTTCAATTTCTCTCTTGGTTTTCAAACCAAGCTGTATGGGATGTTCACTCCTATATTTTCAAAGAACACTCAGATCCGCCATGTATTCACCCCTAGCATAAGTCTAAGTTATGCTCCGGATTTCAGTAGTCAAAAATTCGGATTTTATGAGAAGTTATATTACTATGATTCGGAAGGAAATTGGAGAGATACAGGAAATAAATATTCTCCATATGAACAAGGTATGTTTGGTGTACCAAGCCAAGGAGCCCAAGGAATGATTAATTTCAGCTTCGACAACAATCTTGAAATGAAATACAGAGACTCCAATGACTCTATAAAAAAGATCAGTTTGATTGATAATCTCGGGATTAATTTCAGTCACAATATGATGGCCAAAGAGTTCAAATGGAGTGACATAAACATGGGGCTCCGGCTCAAGTTCAGCAAATCATTTACTGTAAATCTGAATGCAGCATTCGACCCATATCTCTATAGAGCTGAGACAAACGATGCAGGGGAAGTAACCAGTTTGAGACGTGTCAATGAACTTCGTATTTCAAACGGAAAAGGGTTTGGGCGATTGAAAAGTACAGGATATTCCATATCGCCATCTATTAATCAGGATACATTCAAAAAATGGTTTGGAGGCGGCGATGACAAGGACAAGGATTCTAAAAAGAAAGAAGATGAATCCACACAGAGTGAAAATAATTTGGCCGCACCCGGAGAAGAAGAAGAACGTAAAAGCTTGATGGAGGCAAAAAAAGATGATAACCAGTATGATGAAGATGGTTATGTAAAAAATGAGATCAAGTGGAATTTGGGGATCAGCTTCTCAATGAATTATAATACGAATAAACTACCTAAGCAAGCAGCTCGAAACGATTACGCAGAATATAGAGGTACGTTAACTAAAGCCCTCAGCTTGAACGGAAATATACAACCGACGAAAAATTGGAGTTTCAATTTCAATGCCAGTTATGACTTCGATGCAGGCAAAATAGCATACATGAGTTGTAATCTTACTCGCAACCTACACTGTTGGTCTATTTCGGCAAGTTTCAACCCTGTGGGTCAATACAAATCATATTATGTATCGTTACGTGCAAGTTCTTCAATGCTCCAGGATTTGAAATACGAGCAACGCGGACGGGCTTCCAGCTATGATCCTAATTGGGATTAATATGTTTCATAATACTTTGAACTATGCAAAGTATTATCAGTATTTGTCTTTTACTAAACCTATAAATATCACCAAAGATGAAAAAAATCATTTTCAGTTCTCTATTAATGATATCTCTTCTTTTTATCTTAGGCGCATGCAGTTCGGCAGACAAGCATTTCCTTAAAGATAAAGAGTATAGGGAACAAGTACACCAACAGTTTATGAAACGCAAAGACCTTGCGGCAGGACGTAGTGAACAATTGTTTTCTGCTTTAGATAAACAAGAACTCACCCTGGAACAACGTGAGGCTTTAGAATTCCTATACGCTTATATGCCTCTTTCGGATTTGGCAGATTATGATGCGGATTTTTTCCTTGGTCAGGTAGATGCAGCATTCAAAGCTCGTGATTACTTCGATTGGGGTAAAAAAATACCTGATGATATATTCCGTCATTTTGTATTGGTCTATCGTGTAAATAATGAAAACCTAGATACTGCCCGACAAGCATTCTTCGATGAACTCAAAGATAGAGTAAAAGGGCTGACAATGGAAAAAGCAGTATTGGAGGTAAACCATTGGTGTCACGAAAAAGTAACTTACCGAGGAACAGACGGACGCACATCCGCACCACTTGCTTTAGCTAAAACATCTTGGGGACGCTGTGGCGAAGAATCGACTTTCACTACAGCTGCACTTCGTGCTGTAGGTATTCCTGCCCGCCAGTGTTACACGCCACGCTGGGTACACACCGACGACAATCACGCGTGGGTAGAAGCATGGGTAGATGGCAAATGGCATTATATAGGAGCTTGCGAACCAGAACCAGAATTGGATGTAGCGTGGTTCTCTGCTCCGGTAAAACGTGCTATGATGGTACACACCAATGTTTTTGGATTGTACAATGGCCCTGAGGAAAAGAATGTACAAACAGACCTCTATTCGGTTATCAATCTGCTTGGTAATTATACGAATACACGCGATGTAAAAGTAAAAATAGTAGACGAAGCCGGTAAACCTGTAGAAGGTGCAACCGTAAAATTTAAAGTTTACAATTATGCTGAGTTTTACCCTATCGCCACAAGTACTACTAAAACGGATGGAACAGCTTCTATAATCTCAGGAATGGGAGACATATTTGTTTGGGCAAATAAGGGCGATATATATGGATATGCTAAATCTACTCCTGAATCGGGAGAAGTGACAGTTACATTAAATAATAAACCGGGAAAAGGCTTAGATGAAACCATTGTAATGGAAGCTCCGGCAGAACAAGCCATAAAAGAATTAGCACCAGAAAAGATTGCTGAAAACGCAAAGCGTCTGGCTCACGAAGACTCGATACGAAATGCATATATGGCAACCTTTATTAGCGAATCGGATGCTAAGAAATTTGCAGAAAAAAATAAGCTAAACCCTGATAAGACTTGGAATATTTTATCCAAATCGCAAGGAAACTGGCAGGAAATATCCTCTTTTATGGAGGCTAAAAAAGATAATCCATATCTGAATGCATTCTTATTATCTCTATCCGATAAAGATTTACGAGATACTCCGGCTGCATACCTGTTAGATCACCTTACTATCGGACAAGATGCGACACAAAAGAAACTAGCTGAAGACAGCCCTCTGGTAGGCAGCATCTATTCTCCAAGAATATCACAAGAATTGATTCGTCCGTGGCGAAGCTTCTTCAAAAAAGTATTAACGGAAGATTTTGTAAACAAATCGAGAAATGATATTAATGAAGTAATAAACTTTGTTCGTGAAAATATAAAAATTGATGAAGAACAAAATTATTTCAAATGCCCGATCTCACCTCAAGGCGTATATGAATTGAAAGTTTCAGATAAGCCATCAAGGGATATATTATTTGTTGCTCTTTGTCGTTCTATAGATATCCCTGCACGTATTGATCGTGCAACAGGACGCCCTCAATATCTAAAGGGGGAAACTGCTTGGACTGATGTATTCTTTGATAAGCAAGCCGAAGAACAGCCAAAGGCTACAATTCAGTTTACAAATGCAAAGGATAATATTGTGAAGCCGGGTTATTATACTCATTTCACAATTGCCCGATACGACAATGGTGACTTTGTTACTCTCGATTATGAAAACAGTATAAAAGATCTACCGGCTAAAATAACAGTAGACGCAGGCTACTATCGTTTGATGATAGGTAGTCGTGGAAATGATGGTTCTGTAACGATAAGTACACGCTACTTTGAAGTAAAAGGCAATGAAGCGAAAACATTCGAAATCGAATTACCGAAAGTAGAAGGTCGCATTCAGGTACAAGGTATAGTAGATCCGAACACAGTTGTTACATTACAAGATGGCAGTAAAAAGTCAATCAAAGAACTAACTAACGGTAAAGGTTTGATGATCTGCTTTGCTGATCCGGACAAAGAACCTACTAAGCATATCCTGCAAGACCTTCCGGCCGTACAACAAGCTATTGAAGAATGGGGCGGAGGAATCTTGTTTGCTATTCCTGACGACAAGCTAAGTAAGGCGTTTGATGCTTCTGTCTTTAAAGGTCTACCTAAGCAATCATTATGGATGACTGATCATAACAGGACTTTGTTAAATACAGTAGCGGGAGCTTTGCAAATCGAATTCTCAAACAACTTCCCGCTTACAGTATATATTTCTACAAATGGCGGTATTTTGTATTCTTCGCAAGGTTACCGAATTGGTATCGGAGAGAATATAATTAAGACAATAGAGTTGGAGAAAGGAACAAAATAACAGTTGAAATATAAGATACAAAAAATGGCAGATCATCTGATCTGCCATTTTTGTTATTTATAGTAACAGCTTACTTTTTTGTATGCTCTGTAATTATTTTCACAAGGTCTTCTTTAGATACCAAACCTCTCAAGCGAGTAATCTCCTTTCCATCTTTGTATACAACAATAGTGGGTAATACCTCAATCCCTTTATCTATCGAAAACTTCTTGTAGTTGTCAACATTCATTTTCGCAACCTTTGCCGATCCTTTGTATTCTTTAGCTACACTTTCGAGAATAGGAGCCATTCGGCGACATGGACCACACCACGGAGCCCAGAAGTCAACAAACACTAATCCTGTTCCGGTCTCTTTTTCATAATTAGAAGAGGTAAGCGTTACAATAGGAGTATCATTATTAGTCGTGTTGTTATTCCCAAACACACTATTGTTTCCCAATAGAATAGTCAAAGCCATAAGAACTATGCCGAGTATTGGAAGGGTTATTTTACGTCTCATTATTAATAGTTTTATATGATTTTGGGCAAATATAATAGTTCTTATCTATTAAAATGTTCTTGTTATAACTATTTATACATTTTTCGGTATGATATATATTAAATTCAACTATTTTTGCATCAGAAAGGTATATAATACGGAATGAATCACGAACCTCAAATACTAGATTTAGATAAAGTACTTGCCGAGAAAGCTCCCAAGATTTATAATAAGGTACCACGTTTTGCAATAAACTGCCTCAAGCGAAAAATCCATTTAGATGAACTGAACGAAATACTTACGATCTATGCTGATAAGTATGGAGTGGATTTTATGCAAGCGGTTGTAGGATATTTCAATCTTACATTAGAGACTTCGGGGCTAGAAAATATTCAGGATGACAGAAAGTATATATTTGTATCAAACCACCCTTTAGGCGGACTCGATGGCATCTGCTTATCTGCAGTTATTGGAGAACGATTCGATAAAAAAATAAAATACGTAGTAAACGATGTTTTATACTTTATTAAGAATCTGCAACCTATTTTTCTTCCGGTCAATAAATATGGACGTCAGTCGAAACAAGCGACCACAAGCCTAAATGAAGCCTATGAATCGGACAACCAAATCATTACCTTCCCTGCGGGCTTATGTTCCAGACAAGAGAATGGCAAGATTCATGATTTGGATTGGCAGAAAAATTTTATTCTGAAAGCGGTAGAATCAAGAAGGGACGTAGTTCCTGTGCACTTTGAGGGCAAAAATTCAAATTTCTTTTATAGATTTGCAAATATAAGAAAGCGTCTGGGCATAAAATTTAATATTGAGTTGATCCTATTGCCTGACGAAATGTTTAAGAATAAAAATAAAAGTTTTTCCATAACATTTGGTGAACCTATACCATATACATTCTTTGACAATTCAAAGAGTGCTATGCAATGGGCGCAGTATGTAAAGGAAAAGTCATATAATTTGGCAAAAACAAACAAGCAATAAATGGAAACTGTTATCGCACCGATAAATAAGGATTTATTGAGAGCCGAACTGACAAAGGATAAATTTCTCAGGTATACAAATAAGGCTAACAATGAAATCTATATTGTCACACATCATAATTCGCCGAATGTGATGCTGGAGATAGGCCGTCTGCGTGAGATAGCATTCCGGTATTATGGCGGAGGAACAGGGAAGTCTGTAGATATAGACGAGTACGACAAAATGGACAATCCATACAAGCAATTAATAGTATGGAATCCGGAAGCAGGAGAGATAATCGGTGGATATCGCTTTATATGCGGACCTGATATTTGCTTCGATGAGAATGGAGAACCCATATTGGCTACATCGCATTTGTTCCATTTCTCCGAAAGGTTTATTAAGGAATATCTCCCTTATACATTCGAGCTTGGACGTTCGTTTGTTACGCTCGAATATCAATCAACACTAGCCGGCTCGAGAGGTATCTTCGCATTAGATAATCTTTGGGATGGATTAGGTGCCCTATCTGTGGCTGACCCTTCCATGAAGTATTTTTTTGGGAAGGTAACAATGTACGACACATACAATACACAAGCCCGGGATATGATTCTTTATTTTCTGAATAAATATTTCCCGGATCCCGAAAAGCTTGTATGGCCAAAGCAAGCCTTAACGATAGAGACCGAAAAGAGCAAGCTGAGAAGGCTATTTGATGGAGAGTCGTTCAAGTCTGACTATCGAATATTAAACACTTCCGTTCGTAAATTAGATCTTAATATTCCTCCACTTGTAAATGCTTACATGAGCCTTTCCCCTCAAATGAAGGTCTTTGGAACGGCAGTAAACGATACTTTTGGCAATGTAGAGGAAACAGGAATCCTCATCAATGTGGATGAGATATTAGAAGAAAAGAAAAAAAGACATATTGAGTCCTACTTAAAAGATAAACCTTCGAAACGCTTTTTGAAGAGACTTCGACAAATGATAAACTGGAGTTGGACAAAATACGAAGACAGGCCTAAACCGAAGAAAAGAAAAAATGAAGGCTTTTTTACAATCTCCCGTAGGATTAATCGAGATAAGAGAAACTGACGGTTATATTTCATCGGTAAGGATTATTCACCAAGAAGGGGAGGAAAAAGCCGACTCTTCACCACTTTTGAATAATGCAATAAAACAGCTGGAAGAATATTTCTCCGGAGAACGTAAAGTTTTTGACTTACCCCTGAAACAAAACGGTACACCGTTTCAGCAAAAAGCATGGGAATATCTGAGCACAATCCCTTATGGAAAAACTGTTTCGTATAAAGATGAAGCTATCGCTATTAGTTCACCCAAAGGATGTAGAGCTGTAGGTGCTGCAAACGGAAAAAATAATCTAGCCATTATAGTCCCTTGCCACCGTGTGGTAAATGAAGGAGGACAATTGGGTGGCTATGCATATGGAACAGATATAAAACTTCTTCTTCTTGAACTCGAAAATTATTATAACTTCATGTAAATGCTGAATCTCTCACGATATAACATAATTCTAGCATCCAATTCGCCTCGTAGAAAAGAACTTCTGAGTGGGCTAAACATACCCTATGAGATAAAAACTTTACCTGATATTGACGAGTCATATCCGGACAACCTTACAGGAGAGGATATCGCTATCTATATTGCGAAAGAAAAGGCTAATGCTTACCTCGATCAACTGGATGAGAATACATTACTTATAACTGCAGACACAATCGTCTTACTCGATGGAAAAGTTTATGGAAAGCCATCAGATGAAACAGATGCGAAGCAAATGCTACGCGATCTTTCCGGAAAAACGCATCAGGTAATGACAGGCGTATGCATCACAACCAAAGACAAGCAAGTCTCTTTTGGTGTATCATCCGAAGTTCGCTTCTCTAAACTTGATGACGATGAAATTGAATATTACGTTTCCAACTATAAGCCTTTCGACAAAGCCGGAGCATATGGAGTGCAAGAGTGGATAGGATATGTAGCTGTAGAGTATATCTCAGGATCGTATTTTAATATAATGGGATTACCCATACAAAGATTATATAGAGAACTGAAAAAGTTTTGAGTTATACAAAACAAAAAAGACGGCTTCAAACCGTCTTTTCTTGTATTATTATAAATATCCTGATTTTATTATCCTACACTACCCTCCAGACTGATTTGTAATAGCTTTTGAGCTTCAACAGCAAATTCCATCGGAAGATTTTGCATTACCTCTTTAGCATAGCCATTTACTATAAGCCCCACAGCTTCTTCAGTTCCTATACCGCGCTGATTACAATAAAGAATCTGATCTTCACTAATCTTAGAAGTAGTAGCTTCATGCTCAATGATAGCCCCCGGATTTGCTATATCTGAATAAGGGAATGTATGTGCACCACACTTATCACCGAGTAATAAACTGTCGCATTGCGAGTGATTGCGTGCACCTTCTGCCTTTGGTGAAACTTTAACCAAACCTCTATATATATTTTGACTAAGCCCTGCTGATATCCCTTTGGATACGATACGGCTCTTTGTATTTTTACCGAGGTGTATCATCTTGGTACCTGTATCAGCCTGCTGATAATGATTGGTTACCGCAACAGAATAAAACTCACCGATAGAATCATCTCCTGCAAGGATACATGATGGGTATTTCCATGTAATAGCGGAACCTGTCTCTACCTGTGTCCAAGAGATCTTAGAGCCTTTTCCTTTACATATACCACGCTTAGTAACAAAGTTATAAATTCCTCCCTTACCATCTTTATCTCCCGGATACCAGTTTTGCACAGTAGAATATTTCACTTCTGCGTAGTCGAGAGCTATGATTTCTACAATAGCAGCGTGCAACTGATTTTCGTCACGCATAGGAGCTGTACAGCCCTCAAGGTAGCTAACGTATGAATTATCCTCAGCAACGATCAGAGTTCGCTCAAACTGACCTGTATTGGCCGCATTGATGCGGAAATATGTAGACAACTCCATCGGGCAACGTACACCTTTAGGAATATACACAAAAGATCCGTCACTGAATACGGCAGAGTTAAGCGCAGCAAAGAAATTATCTCTATATGGAACTACAGATCCAAGATACTTTTTAACCAATTCGGGGTGTTCCTGTACAGCCTCACTGAAAGCACAGAATATAATACCCTTTTCGGCCAACACTTCCTTAAATGTAGTTTTTACGGAAACACTATCTACAACTGCATCCACAGCCATAGTTTGCACACCGGCTAATATTTCGCGTTCATGAAGCGGAACTCCTAGTTTATCAAATGTTTTCAACAACTCAGGATCTACTTCATCAAGGCTTTTAGGTCCGTCTTTTTTCTTTGGAGCTGCATAGTAACTGATGCTCTGATAGTCAATCTCCGGAATTTCCAGATGCGCCCATTCCGGCGTCTTCATTGTAAGCCAATGACGATATGCTTTAAGACGGTATTCGAGCAACCAATCCGGCTCATTTTTTTTCGCTGAAATCAGACGTACAACATCTTCGTTGAGTCCGATTGGAATAACCTCAGTTTCAATATCCGTTACAAAACCGTATTTATAATCTCCGGTGGTAACGTCTTCTAAAATTTTATCTTGAGTTTCTTGCATGATTAATTTTATTTTAGCGAATAGCCGTAGGCTATAGGCTGTTAAAGTCAATTATTGGTTGTAAGCAGAATGCTTATTGCCAGTTTGCAAAGATATTACATTCTATTCATAAATTATACATATATAAATATTTTGCATCACTGATAGAACACATAGAACGGGCTTTTGTTTAGTTTTTTCCTTTTTATAACAGTAGGACTAACCGATACAACATAAATAGTCGGCTCTCCTGATATCCCATCAGAAGAGCCGACACGCTTCAAATCCAAATTGATCTTAATAGTGTTATGAATTTTTAAGAACGTTTATAATATTCCCTTGTCTGAATCTGAGTTCTCCAAGCTCTTTTTCCCTGCTTCATGCTTTCTACCGAACGATACGTTCCATGAAAAGCGCAAATAAAGCATGTGTCCGTTTTCTTTTATATACGACCATGATGTCGATGGCTTAATATTGGACACGTTACGACTTCCTGCACTCCAGTAATCCTTAAACGGATATGACATCCCAACCGAAAGTTGTGCTTCTTTGTACTTATATCCGGCTTCTATATAGTTCCAGTCTTCACCATACCAGATAGTTTCGCCCCACAACTCTTTATATCTGGTATACATTCCCATTGTCAATAAACAGTTTTTATATATAAGGTTTGAACGAGCTCCGCCATGCATAAAATTGTGTACATGTGTATTACCATAATTGGACTTAAATATATCCCGATGCACTCCAAACCATCCGGTAACAGTCCATATATCTTTAATAAGCCTCAAAGTAACATCTCCATTTAAGAATAAGTAATGTTCTCCCTTATGATTATCCGAAAAGCTTATCACCTTATCCCCTTCTATACTAAACGCGTCTACTATAAGCTTATCAAAATACATATAACCGATAACTGTACTTATATCAAATATTCCTTTATTGTAACTTAAAGTCAATCTGTTGTTATATAAATTATATGGTTTTAGGTTAGGATTTCCCCTACTTATCTGATAAGTATCGGTTTGTTGTTCCACACCACTTAGTTGCCCCAAGGAAGGAGTCCGTGTATTCACTATAAATGAATATTTCAACGAAAAATTATCATTTAATGGATAACTAAGTTGAACGGAAGGGCGGAAAGTATAATAGGTAGCATCCTTCGTCCCTTCTTTGAAAAACAGACGAGTTCCACCTATGCCGATAGTGTAGCCTAACTTTTTAGCTATTTTTCCCTGTATCTGAGCATACAAATAAGATTCCGCATTTTTCATTTTAGTAATAGTATTTGCTCCGCCCTCATACGTATTATCAGCAAAACCTTGTGTATGTTTTATTCCCGAGGAGAAGGATAGATTTTCGAACTGCTTTTCATATACGGCTTCACCGATAAGTGAGTATTTATTACCGTCTATTTTATTGAAAATATCGGAAAGCACTTCGCCATCTTCAGTTTCTTTGTATCTACGGTCACTATTGGAACCAATGTATGTCCCCACCAGATTTACAGCAAGTGATTGCTTATTCTTTAACTCACGCTTAAAGTATATATCGAGTACAGGAGTATATTCATTCCCTTTATTTCTTGAAGAGGAAAGTGTCTTATTTAGACTATTGGAATATAATATATTTTGTGCGTTTTGATTTTTATAATTGTAGAACTGATTCTTAAACAATACGTTAAACACATACTTATCAGGGGAAGTAAGATTGTATGATAGATTCAAGTATTGATATTGATAATCCATAGGAGCATAAATACCTTTCTGCTCTCTGGTGATCGGATTGTTCGGAAAATTCAGTGTCTCTGTTTGATCAGACCACCGTTTGTCATAGCTTCTATAATTAATAAAATAATTGAGTCCGAATTCAGAGGCCTTATAGTTTGTCTTGAAAGTTAGATTATCATTTCCAAACCCTACATATGGAGAATTCCGTCCGTCTGCAAACACATACCCTCCATAATTTTTCTGTCGGTCAACAATCAGATTTAATACAGCACCCACATTCTCATTTCCAAAACGTACTCCGGGATCTTCAAAAAATTCGACACGAAGGATATCTTGTGATCTCAAAGCTGCAACTTCTTGTACAGAAGCCCTGACCCCATTGATGCGAAGTTGAACTTCTTGGTTACTAATTTTTATAGTCCTGTTTACAGCATCTATATTCAATCGGGGTATTGCCATATTGCTAAGCAAGTCGAATGCACTCACAGATGTTTTTACCTGCATAGAGTCGGGCATAAGTATTTGACGATCTATTTTGTTTATTATCCGATTCCCTGTTACAATAACTTCACCAAGAGTTTTCGCATCTTCCTGTATTTCTATATCACCTAAATCGATATGTGTTGTAAGATTATTAATCTTGATAAATGTTGTACGATAGCCCATGTAAGAGGCCTTCAGGATGTAATCTTGTTTTTGAAACTGCCCCGCAATCAAGAACAAACCTGTAGTGTCTGTTTGAGATCCGGTGATATATGAGGAATCCACTTTAAGCAATACTGTTGTAGCAAACTCAATAGGCTGTTTTGTTTTCAGATCTACAATACGCCCTTTTATATCTATCGCACTTACCGAGATGCTGACGATAATAAGTAAAAGTAAGGATAATATAGCTTTCATTCTTTTTGTTTAATTATTTATACTATTTACACGAAATGAAAAGCCATAGTGTTACAACAGATTTCCTTTAATTTGAAAATATTGTCATTTTCGATCTTTTTGATTTCTATATAATTTTAATTTCCAACGATTTTTATATATAAAAAAATGGCTGTGATGTTTCCTCACAGCCATTATATATATCAGAAGTTGTTAATTAACTTTTAAAGTTAATAGCAGCCTGTGCTGCCGCTAGGCGTGCAATTGGAACACGGTATGGAGAGCAGCTCACATAGTTCAATCCTACGCAATGACAGAATTCGATAGAAGATGGTTCACCTCCATGTTCACCACAAATACCGACTTTCATGCCCGGACGAGTTTGACGGCCTTTAGTCACAGCAGATTGTACAAGTTGTCCCACACCTTCCCTATCTATAGCCTGGAATGGATCTATTTTTAGAATACCTTTCTCTAAGTAAATAGGCAGGAATTTACCCACATCGTCACGAGAGAACCCGAATGTCATCTGAGTAAGGTCATTTGTTCCCAAAGAGAAGAATTCAGCAGATTCGGCAAGCTTGTCAGCTGTAATAGCGGCACGAGGCGTTTCCACCATTGTTCCTACTTCAAAATCGATTCTATCTCCTATTTCTGCAAACACCTTTTCAGCAGTACTGCGAATGATATCTTCCTGGAATTTCATTTCACTCAAAGACGTAGTCAATGGTACCATGATTTCAGGATGAGTTTTTATTCCTTTTTTCTTCAGTTTCAGAGCAGCTTGCAGAATGGCTCTTGTCTGCATTTCAGTAATTTCAGGATAAGTATTTGCAAGACGGCAACCACGATGTCCGAGCATTGGATTCATTTCTTGCAATGATGAAATCTTTTGTTTTATCTTACTTTCAGAAATCTGCATTGCTTCTACCATTTCTTCCAAACCCTTCATATCATGAGGTAAGAATTCATGCAACGGTGGATCCAGTAAACGAACTGTTACAGGAAGTCCTTCCATAGCTGCGAATATACCTTCAAAGTCTTCTTGCTGGAGAGGAAGCAGCTTTTTTAATGCTTTCTTACGTTCTTCTACATTGTCTGCCAAAATCATTTCACGCATGGCAATGATCTTATCTCCTTCGAAGAACATGTGCTCTGTACGGCATAAACCAATTCCTACAGCCCCAAAGTTATGGGCAACAGAAGCATCGTGTGGAGTATCCGCATTCGCTCTTACTTTCAGGCGGGAATATTTATCTGTAAGCTTCATCATTTCGGCGAAGTCTGCACTTAATTCGGCATCTTTTGTTCCTACCTTACCGTCATACACTTCTCCTGTAGAGCCATTGATAGAGATCCAATCCCCTTCACGATACTCACGATCATCAATCATCAGAGAACGCCTCTTGTAATTGATACGGAGATCAGAAACACCGGACACGCAACATTTACCCATACCACGGGCAACAACGGCAGCGTGAGAAGTCATCCCTCCGCGAGCCGTAAGGATACCTTCGGCAACAGCCATACCTTTTAGATCTTCGGCGGCAGTTTCTATTCTGACAAGGATAACTTTTTTATTTTTATGATGGCTTGTTTGCCATTCTGCATCATCGGCAAAGAAAACGATTTGCCCTGTAGCTGCACCCGGAGATGCAGGAAGCCCCTTAGCAATGACTGTAGCAGCTTTTAACGCCTTCGGCTCGAACACTGGGTGCAACAATTCATCTATCTTCTGAGGTTCAACACGCAACAAAGCTTCTTCTTCGGATATTAAACCTTCGTTTAACATATCCATGGCAATCTTTACGGCAGCAGCACCTGTTCGTTTTCCACTACGAGTCTGAAGCAACCATAGCTTGTTGTCTTGTATTGTAAACTCAAGGTCTTGCATGTCTTTATAATGCAATTCAAGCTTTTTCTGAATTTCATTCAGGCTCTTGTAAGCTTCAGGCATTACTTCCTCCAAAGACAATCCTCTTTGTTTTCTTTCCTCTTCAGTGATGCCCTGTTGTCTTGCCCAGTCATAAGACCCCTGTAAGGTAATCTGCTGAGGAGTACGTGTACCGGCAACCACATCTTCACCTTGTGCATTGATAAGGAACTCACCATTGAACCGGGATTCTCCTGTAGCAGCATTACGAGTAAATGCTACTCCCGAACCGGAATTATCATTCATATTACCGAATACCATTGCCTGCACATTAACGGCAGTACCCCACTCTGCAGGAATATTATTCAGTTTGCGATAAAAGATAGCACGTTCGTTCATCCAGCTTTCAAATACAGCCATGATGGCATTCCAAAGTTGTACCCATGGATCTGTTGGAAAGTCTTGTCCGGTCTTTTCTTTTATTATTTTTTTGAAACGTACAACAAGCTCCTTCAAATCTTCTGTACCAAATTCTGAATCTTGTTTTATACCTTTCTTTTCTTTCAGTTCATCTATAATTTCTTCAAAAACATCTTCATCATCCTTTTCTACAGGTTTCAAACCCATCACCACATCACCGTACATTTGTATGAAACGACGATATGAATCCCAAGCAAAGCGAGGAGTCTGTGTCTTACGCGCAATGGCTTCTACGGCTTTTTCGTTTAATCCTAGGTTTAAGATTGTATCCATCATCCCCGGCATGGAAGCTCTTGCTCCCGAGCGAACCGAAACGAGAAGAGGGTTTTCATCATCACCAAATTTAGGGCCTCCCACAACACGCTCGATATGATGTATTGCTTCTTTCACCTCATTTGTAAGAAGTTTAATAACATTTTCTTTACCTTCCTTGTAAAATAAATTGCACACTTCTGTAGTGATTGTAAATCCCGGAGGCACAGGTATACCCATTAGACTCATTTCTGCCAAATTAGCACCTTTTCCTCCTAGTAACTCCTTCATTTTCGCGTTTCCCTCGGTAACTGTACCGCCAAAGACATAAACAGACTTTCCACTCATACTGTAACGATTTTAAAAGGTTAGATAATAGTATTTAACATGTTCATGATATTCGTATAGTGCAAAAATCGACTGACTATCTGTTACAATCAATCGATTTCAATATTATGAAAAAATAACCGGATAACAAAGTATTTTAGAGTAATTTAATATGGTTATAAAACATAATAATCCCGACAAGAGACCTTGCCGGGATTACATGAAAATATTATTTTTTGTAAGCGAAACCTCGCTTTTTAACAAATATACACTATCCTATAACATGCATTGCATCCAACACTAATTTTAGAAGGAATAATACTGCAATGACGTACACTGTAACAGATACATCTTTTGATTTTCCGCAAAAAACTTTGATAAACGCAAAACTCAACATACCGAAAACAATACCTTCTGCTATACTGTATGTAAAAGGCATGAACACGATGGTAAGGAATGCAGGCAAGCCTTCGCTCATGTCGCTGAAATTGATCTTAGCAACAGACGAAATCATAAACAACCCTACAATAATCAAAGCCGGTGAAGTTGCAGCAGCGGGAACCATCAGGAATAATGGTGCAAAAAACAGTGCTAAGATGAAAAACAACGCTGTACTTACAGAGGTAAGTCCGGTACGACCGCCCGATGCTACACCCGATGCACTTTCTACATAGGCAGTAACTGTACTTGTTCCAAGTATAGAACCCACGGTAGTACCTAGAGCATCAGAGAACAGGGCTTTCTTCATTTGAGGGAAATTTCCGTCTTCATCTGCAAGTCCTGCTTTTGATACCACACCGATCAATGTTCCTACTGTATCGAAGAGGTTTACAAACAACAAGGTGAATACAACGATAACCATGTTGATAGATAAAATATGATCCCACTCAAACTGAGCAAAGATAGGAGCAATAGATGGAGGTGTATCAATCACATTTCCTTCGGGTAATTTAACATCTCCCAAAATAAGACCAAAGATAGTTGCTACAACAATTCCTATCAGAATAGAACCATTTACATTTCTTACGAATAGTACAGCTGTAACAAATAGTCCTAAAAAGGCAATCCATATACTGTGTTGAGAAAAGTCTCCTAATGCAACCAATGTAGCAGGACTTGACACTACGATTCCTGCGTTTTTCAACCCAATCAGTGTAATAAACAGCCCGATACCTACAGGTATTGCGTCTTTTAATACTTTTGGTATACTTTTTACTATCAGTTCACGAACATTGAAGAACGTAAGTAGTATAAATATAATCCCTTCGATAAATACTGCTGTAAGTGCAAATTGCCAAGAATATCCCATTACACCGCATATTGTGAAAGCAAAGAATGCATTCAATCCCATTCCGGGAGCTTGTGCAATTGGCAGTTTAGCATATAATGCCATCATAAGGGTGGCGAAAATAGTTGCCAAAGCTGTAGCAGTAAACAACGCATCCTTATCCATCCCTGTAGTAGACAATATACTTGGGTTTACAATCAGGATATAAGACATAGTAAGGAAAGTGATAAGACCCGCAAGAAACTCTTTGCGTATAGTCGTATTATTCTCCGAAAGCTTAAATGTTTTTTCTAGTAAGTTTTTCATATTCTATTAATGATCAAAAGTTCCACTTAGCAGCAATAGTAGGATTTATATATGGTTCATTTAAGCGAGACCCATTAGCTGAGTTAATAAAGTTGTTGCTTATCTCTATTTCTGTACCTAAAGACAGGTTTGAATTAACATTATACCAGAATTGAGGTTCTGTAAGCAGAATTATTTTTTTACCACCTCGATCTACTCCATGAACCGGGTTTTTATCCTGAGTCCAAACATCAAGGAATCCACATACAGTAAATTTATTATCAAAGAGATTAGCTCCCCATGTTACTGTCCACTGAACATCGTTACTCACTCTCTCAAAAGCATTGTATTTATACACTAAATAAGTCCCAAGGTTTACTCCTTTAATATTTGTAGCATAAGATGCTCCGGCTAAGTAGGCATTTGCGATAGAAAAACCAAAGTTGTTAGCATTTCCTACACCACCATTAAACTCTAAGTGGGCCATAATCGGGCTTTTTCCCAACTTCAGGTCGCGGGCAATTTCAAGGTACATTGTTCCTATATTTCCTCTGCTTTGGTTAAAATCCAAATCGACAAACATGAAAGTAGAACCCCATTTGTCGGGTTTGAACATCTCAAAGGTTGCAGTAAAATAGTTTTTTCCAGAAATCTTGTCTCCATGTAGGGCATGACGTGGATCGAAATGTAACTGAAGATTCTGTGCCGAAGCATAGAATGAAGCCATTAATACGATTAATGTGAATAGTACCTTTTTTGCCATATTATTAGAATTTATTATTAAAAATGCAAAAATAAGTAAAAAAAAGAATTAAATATTTGTCGAAGAAGATTTAACAATCGTTTTTTTTCAACAATATGTAGAATCCTTTCCCAGCTTCGTTTTTTAGTTTTAAAATAAATTATGCGTAAATTTTTATTTTTTATTTTGAAATATAAAAAAATGTCATACCTTTGCACCGCAATAAGCAAAAGACGGGATGTAGCGCAGTCCGGTTAGCGCACCTGCTTTGGGAGCAGGGGGTCCCAGGTTCGAATCCTGGTATCCCGACAGAAGAAGACAAAGGAGCTAGATAAAAATCTAGCTCTTTTTTCTTTTTATACGTACACACAATTTGCACACAGCTATCGAAATGCAAAGAAAAAAACTTGCTATCTATAAGAACTCTAAATGCAAATATTTACACTACCAGATTTCATATTATTTCTTCTTTTTACATCTGATATAGACCTTTCATAAAGAAAGAATAAACAAAGCAAGACTTTTCTAATAAATACGCTTTGAGGAACGAAAAGGAAGATTTATTAGAAAACCGTAGGGCTTGGTCTTGATGGTTTATTCTTTGTATATTTTTTTGTATAAAAGATGAAAATAACATTCTTGATATTTGAAAAAATCCTACCTTAGTTCATTCAAATACATCACGAGCACAGGAGGACATCAGGTGTGATAGGTTGTGATTTGCTTTCAAAATTGCATCTTAGTTCATTGAAATACATCAAATCTGTCGCAGCAATGGAGCTGGCAACAGTTGTAATTTGCTTTCAAAATTGTATCTTAGTTCATTGAAATACATCCCTTGAACGTTGGTAACTATGCAGATGCAAGTTGTGATTTGCTTTCAAAATTGTATCTTAGTTCATTGAAATACATCAGAGATAAAAAAAGCATTCGATAGAATGAGTTGTGATTTGCTTTCAAATCACAATAAGGATTATTCCGTTGTGAAAACATCTAGAGCGGCACTTCGGTGCCGCTTTTTCTATTATATAAGAGAAAACAATTGTTGTGAGTTTGATATTCTATAATAAATATCCCTCAATCTCTATTTATAAGTACATACTATAAATCTCCTCTGCAACTTGACTAAGCTTTAAGAAATTAAATCAGAATCTTTTCTCCAGAAACATTGTACAGAGTTTGAATTACAACAGCTTAGTTAGAGAACGTTAATTCGTACAGCTAGAAAGTTTCTATTCTAACTTTTTCTCTTTTTTACACTAAATCTGTGTATTTTTGCATTCACAACAACAAAGATATGATAAGTAAGCAACATAAAGATATTGCCCAATGGTCTATGCAACTGGCTCTGGCTAATGGATGCCAAGGAGCTCGGGTTTCAGTAATCACGGCAAACAACAACTCTTTCGAATACAGAAACACTCAATTAGATAAACTTCACCAAAGCAGTGAAAACAAACTCTATATCGAGTTATTTATAGATGGCAGATACGGCTCATTTTCTACAAATCGAATAGAAAAGGCAGGATTAGAGTCTTTTATAAAAGAAGGTATCACGTCTACTAAATATTTATCGGAAGACCCTTTTCGCCAACTGCCCGACACGCAAAGATATTTCAGAGGAGACGAAACGGATTTAGACCTCTGTGATGGAAGCTTTGAGTCCATTCCAACAAATGAGAAGTTAAATCTTATAAAGCAGTCTGTAGACGAAATACATGGCAGCGACAATCGTATAATCTCTGTCACCTCGGCATACGATGATGGCGTAGGAGCAGAATATATGATTGCCAGCAATGGATTTGAAGCCGAATGTGTAGACTCAGCGGTCAACCTGATGGTAGAAGTATCGCTGAAAACGGATGGTAACGCTCGTGCCGAATCCTTCTGGTACGACAGTGCTGTATATTGGGAAGATCTGAAAAAAAATGGGATAGCAAAAATTGCATTCAACAGAGCATTACGCAAGATCGGACAACAAAAGATAAAATCAGGCAAGTATGACATGTTGTTAGACAATACTACTTCGTCGCGTATATTATCTCCGCTTATCAGTGCAATGTACGGGACAGCACTTCAACAGAAAAATTCTTTCCTATTGAACAAAATGAGAGAAAAGATAACGGCTGACATCTTTACACTTTACGATACACCACATCTAAAACGCTCCTTTGGAGCCCGATGGTTTGATGGTGAAGGCGTAGAGACAAAAGATAGAACGATTATAGAGAAAGGTATTCTGCAAAATTATTTCATAGACACATACAATTCTCTGAAAATGAGAGTAGCCCCTACCATATCTTCCCCGTCTATTCTTCAAATGTCTTTGGGAGAAAGAAACTTCGATGTCATTTTGGCATCTGTACAGAAAGGTATATGGGTCACCAACTTCAACGGCGGTAACAGTAACCCTACTACCGGAGATTTTTCGTTTGGCATAGAGGGCTTTTTGATCGAAAACGGAAAGATTTCAACTCCATTGGGAGAAATGAACATAACCGGAAACATGCTGTCTCTTTGGGATAGTCTTACAGAAGCGGGAAACGATCCCCGTGAGACTTCCTCTTGGCGCATTCCATCGCTTTTATTCAACAATGTAAACTTTAGCGGATTATAGAATATGAAACCGTTCCACCTCTTATTTCTACTTTTACTACTTCCTCTATATATATTTTCTCAGGCTCCTGCGACCGAAATACGTGCCGTTTGGCTAACAACGAACTGGGGTCTCGACTGGCCCGTACAGCGTACTAGCGTAAAAGCTCAGAAAGAACAATTAAAAAATATTCTGGATAAATTACAGGAAGCAAATTTCAACACGGTGCTCTTTCAGGCAAGAGCTCAAGGTTATGTTTTTTATCGCTCCAAGATAGAACCTCTCAGCTCATATTTCAATCATGATGACAATTTCGACCCGTTGGTCTTCGCTGTAGAAGAATGCCACAAAAGAGGGATGGAATGTCATGCATGGGTTATAGCCTATCCTATGGATAAAGCCACAGTGCGATATACAGGCAAAGGCAGGCGAAGAAAAGCCACAGTAGTACAAAACAAGCCTTCATATTACAAGGCTATAGGAGAAAGATGGTATCTCGACCCCGGAATGCCCGAAACACGCAATCTGATAGTATCTATAGTGAAAGAGATAGTTCAGAATTATGATGTAGATGGCATTCATTTCGATTATATCCGCTATCCGAGTAACTCCCGCAAATTTCCAGATGACGATACCTACCGAAAATATGGAAACGGGATGAATCTATACGATTGGCGTAGGGAAAATATAAACAAGCTGATCAGTGAAGCATACGATACGGTAAAGTCTCTAAAAAAATGGGTACAAGTGAGTAGCTCTCCTTTAGGAAGATACAAAGTTCTGCCGGAGGTTTCACCCAATGATGGATGGACAGCTTATGAAACAGTGTTTCAGGATGCAGGACATTGGCTGAAAAGTGGAAAACACGACCTACTTTTCCCAATGATGTATTACCGTGATCATTATTTTTATCCGTTCCTTAACGACTGGATTGCAAATAGTAACGGACGGCTTATTGCTCCGGGACTGGGTGTTTATCAGATGGATGAATTAAAGTGGCCGCTACAAGATATTACGAACCAGATGCAATACATTCGGGATAAAAAGATCCCCGGAGCAGCATATTTCAGAACAGCGAATGTTCTCAGCAATCTGAAAGGGGTTTTAGATTCTATACACACCTACTACCCTACTCCGGCGAAGCTACCGCCGCTGACATGGCTAAACAACATTGCGCCGAACTCCCCAACTGATTTGCAAGTCTTTAAAGACAAAGACAACAAGCTAAACATTAAATGGAATCCGCCGACAGCAGATGGGGATTACACATATACCGTGTATGTATCAGACAAAGAACCCGTAGACACCAACAATGCAGGCAACATATTATCAACAGGTCTACGAACAAATAGCTATGCTTTTACAATCAAAGAGGGCGATTTTGGGTATTATTATACCGTAACAGCTTCAGACAGATACCATAATGAGAGTACGGTTACCTTCCCTGCATTTTTCTCTCATTCAGCAAATGAGCAATAAACAACCATCAAGAAAGTTTTGATTTCAGTCATAATTTATAAGAAAATCATAAAAAAAAGAAAATCAGCAGTTTTATTGTAAACTGCTGATTTATATATTTTCAACACAATAATACTATCCCTTATTACGCTATGGAAGTCGGTGGCACTATGGCATCCTTTAATTGATTGATTGTCTTATGAAGAATCGGATGCATGTATTCCCCTGCAATCTCAGCTAGAGGAAATAAAACAAAAGACCTTTCGTGAATATGAGGGTGCGGTAATTTCAAATCAGCAGAATCCAGAATTACATCTTCGTATAACAAGACATCAATATCTATAATCCGATCGGTATATCTTTCGCCCTGAGACTTAACATCTCTCCCCATCTCTTTTTCGATCCATTGAGTAGCCTGCAATACTTCAATAGGAGTAAGTTTAGTCTCCACTCTGCATGCAGCATTCAAGAACTGATTAGCAGACTCAAAGCCGACAGGCTCGGTAATATAAAAAGCGGAAGTGGCGATCACCTCGCCAATCCGCTCTTCTATATAATCTATTGCATTATCCAGATTTTCTCCTCGGTCTCCCAAGTTGGAGCCAAGTCCCAGATAAACATTATGCTTTTTTTCTTTTTCGAGTATCATCAAATGATAAGCATTGCGTCTCCGTAAGTTCCGAATTTATATTTCTCCTTTACAGCGGTTTCATATATATCCATTATACGGTCATACCCGCCAAATGCTGCAGTCATCATCAATAATGTAGACTGAGGCAAATGAAAATTAGTAACCATAGAGTCGGCTATACCAAAATCATACGGAGGGAAAATAAACTTATTTGTCCACCCTTCATTTGTTTTCAGGTAACCATCTGTACTCACTATTGTTTCTACAGCTCTCATCACCGAAGTCCCAACGGCACATACTCTACGACCTTCATCTTTTGCTTTGTTGACGATATCTGTCGCTTCCTGAGTAATAAGCAATTGCTCCGAGTCCATTTTATGCTTTGTAAGGTCTTCTACGTCAATATCTCTATAATTACCCAAGCCCGAGTGCAAAGTTATATATGCAAAATGAACACCTTTAATTTCTAAGCGTTTCATTAACTCACGGCTAAAGTGAAGTCCGGCAGCAGGAGCTACGACAGCACCTTCGTTTTTAGCGAATATAGTCTGATAGCGATCCTTATCTTCGGGTTCTTCACCTCTGTTCAGGTATTTAGGGATTGGAGTTTCACCAAGAGCATAAAGTGCTTTTCTGAACTCTTCGGATGGACCATCGTACAAAAAACGAAGCGTACGTCCACGCGAAGTTGTATTATCTATAACTTCGGCAACCATTGAGTCATCGTCACCAAAATACAATTTATTTCCTATACGTATTTTACGCGCAGGATCAACAAGTACATCCCACAAATGGAATTCCTCGTTTAACTCACGCAGCAAGAATACCTCTATTGTAGCTCCGGTCTTCTCCTTATTTCCATATAAACGTGCAGGAAAGACTTTCGTATCGTTGAAAACAAAAACATCTTTATCGTCGAAATAGTCAATAATATCCTTAAAACTTTTGTGTTCAATATCCCCGGTTTTACGGTTGACAACCAACAAGCGTGACTCATCCCTGTTCTTTGACGGATGAGTGGCGATCAATTCCTCTGGAAGATCAAATCTGAATTGAGAAAGTTTCATGTTTCTTTATCTAAATTTATTATTTATCAATAATTAGTGCGTCCACAAATTCTTCTATCTGGCTTCCCTCAATACACTGATCAAGAGTAACCTCTCCTATTCGTGTTCGCTCCAGTGCGGTAAGATGTGCACCTGAGCCTAACGCAACTCCAATATCTCGAGCCAAAGCTCTGATGTAGGTACCCTTACTACATACCACTCTAACTCTTATTTCGGGAAAGGAATAGTCAAGAAGCTCGATTTCATCTATAACCAACAACTTTGGTTTCAACTCTACGTCCTGTCCTTCTCTCGCAAATTCGTATGCCCTTTTCCCATCCACCTTACAGGCAGAATATGTTGGCGGCACTTGCTCTATTTCTCCAATAAAATCTTTAAGTTTAACCTCTACCAGCTCCTGCGTTATATGTTCTACGGGGAAGACGCCATCTACTGCTGTTTCCAAATCAAATGAAGGAGTTGTTTCTCCAAGCTTGATCGTTGCAATATATTCTTTAGTCTGATATTGAAACGACTCTATCAACTTTGTCTTTTTCCCTGTACAAACAATCATAACACCCGTAGCCAATGGGTCTAGAGTGCCGGCATGACCGACTTTTAATTTCTTAATACCCAGCTTGCGGCATAATTTGTTTCTCAATTTGCGCACAAGGGTGAATGATGTCCAATTTAGTGGCTTATTAATACATAAGACCTCTCCTGATATAAAATCCATTATACTGTTAATTCGTGTCCTGCCAGCATAAGGATAAGAATAATTCCTCCAACTACAATTCTATACCAGCCAAAAAATTTAAATCCATACTTGGTTACAAATCCTATAAAGAATTTAATAGCCAACAGCGCTACGATAAACGCTACTACATTTCCTATTATAAGCACAGTCATATTATCCAGTAATATGCTGAAATCAAAATCAAATACTCCTCCATTGGGTGCTTTTATCAGCTTATACACTTTCCATCCGGTAGCAGCAGCCATTGTAGGAACTGCAAGGAAGAAGGAAAATTCTGCTGCATTTTTTCTACTCAAGCCCTGACTCATCCCCCCTACGATAGTAGCCATAGAACGAGACACTCCGGGAATCATAGCTATACACTGAAAAAAACCAATTATAAACGCATTCTTATATGTTATTTCTTGAGAGTCTTCTTTCGGCTTGTTAAACCATTTATCTACAAACAGCATCAGAATACCGCCAAGCACCAACATGATAGCTACAACTGTTACACTTTCGAGCAATTCATCTATTTTATCACTAAAGATCAATCCTAAAAAAGCAGCCGGAACAAAACCGATCAACAACTTCCAATAGAACTCTAATTTATAAAACAAATAGCTGGATATATTTTTAAAATCCGCTCTTAATCTATCATTTCTAAAGCGAAAAAAGCGGTTCCAGTATAAAACAATCACAGACAAAATCGCACCAAATTGTATAATAACAGTGAAAGCCTTTACAAATTCGCTACTTTCGATCCCTAAAAGACTTTGAGCAATAATCATATGCCCGGTTGACGATACTGGAAGAAACTCGGTAAGCCCTTCTACAATAGCAATTATAATTGCCTCAAAAATACTCATCGTTATTTATAAGTTTTGTAATTAATCAGTTGTGCTCTTTGTTCTCCTCAGCTAAACTCTTACGACGAGGATACAGTATTCCGACAATCATCAGTAAGAAACCTGCTAGACACACCATTGGAGCCACAACGATTCTCTTGGCACTAAAGATGTCCGGTTCAAATCCGCCTTCGATGCTGGAAGATGGCCCTGTCATCAGGATAAACCCAATTATAATAATTACAACCGACACAGCACAAATGATGTAATTTAGCTTGCCAAAAGCAAAATCTTTCTTATCCATATGTTTTAAACGTGATAAAGTTTATTTGTAGTCATTCTTAAATACCTATTCACCGAAAATGCTGTGGCAAATGCTGCTATAAGTATGCCAAAGATAAGGACAAGCCCATATACAATCAACAATTCGTACATTTTCACAATAGACAGCATATCAGGAATTATGCTTGTAATATAATATATTACTCCCGTAATAGCTAAATTCGCCAAGATAGCAGCAACAACACCACTAATTACCATACGCCACATAAAAGGCCATCTGATAAAAGAGTTTGTTGCACCCACCAATCGCATTGTATTTATCAAAAATCTCTTTGAATATATATTCAGCTGAATAATGCTTCGTATCAGCGTAAAGGATATGAGCACAAGTATCACAGCCAGTATAGCCAATATAGTTCCAATTAAAGAAAGCTTAGAATTTGCATTTATAATATCACTTTCATTATAAACGATATTATTTACTATCTGAGCTCCTTTCAGATTTTGAACCTTAAGACTTGCTTCTACTTTTTTTATACTGTCTGGATTTACATAGTCAGACTTGATAAACACATCGAAATAGGCATGAGCAGGATTATATCCTAACACCTCTTCCGGATCACGACCAAGATCTTCTACCAATTGTTTTTTCGCCTCATCTTTGCTGATATACACGACAGACTTAACATACGGATTTGCATTCAAGTTTTTCTGTATCTTCGCGACAGAAGCATCATCTACATTACCGGCAAGCTCTATCGAGATGCCCATATTCTCTTTCAGATACGAACCTATGCCTTTAGCGGTAAATCCTACCAAAAAAGTCAAACCCAAAAGAAAAAGAACAAGAGTTATACTAATCGTAGTAATGACCCCTGTAGTAAATAGTGATATCGTTTTATACTGATGCTTATCAGACATATTGTACAAAGACAAATAAGTAGTATTTAGTGAATGAGTACAAAACACCCAAATTCGCTGCAAAGAAACAAAATAAATACATCTTATAGTAGTATTTTCATCTTTTTTAATAAATACTTCTTTGCAATTAAAGAATAAACACTATTAAAACTCCATTTGTTTTGGTTTATTGATTAATTTAAGACTTTGAAACACTTCCATCAGACTAAGACTATTCTCAACTCTCATAGTCGTTATCTATAACATAATAAAATCACAAGATTCACCCTGCCAATGACTATACAGGTTCGACATGTAGGTATAGCAATTTTATTTTTTAGATATGGTTAGATTCACATTCAGGGGAAGAAAAATATTTTTTGTTAAAAATAGCCTTATATTTGTGTTTATCATTTATAAAAAAGCTCGTATAACTTAAAAAAATATCATGCAAACAGAATTAACCAAATCAAAATTGAGTCCAACAAACTTCTCCGGGAAAGTAGATGGTAAAGATGTAAAAATGTACGTATTATCCAACAAGAATGGATTGGAAGCAACCGTCATTAATTACGGAGCAAAAATAGTTTCCTTATCCGTACCTGATAAAAACGGCCAACTCACCGATGTCGTTCTCGGACATAATAATCTAAACGAATATCTCAATTCTGAAGAGCCATATTTTGGGGCTGTATGCGGACGAACAGGAAACCGCATTGCCAAAGGAAAATTTACGCTCGATGGCATTACATACGAATTGGCAATAAACAATGGGCCGAATAACCTACATGGTGGACTAAAAGGTTTTAATGCTGTGGTATGGGATGCAAAACAAATGGATCATCAAACCCTGGAGCTGACATATCTATCCAAAGACGGAGAAGAGGGATTTCCGGGTAATCTGAATGTGAAAATGATCTATAAATTGACAGATGACAATTCGTTTGATATAGACTACGAAGCCACAACAGACAAGGCAACTATTTTGAATCTTACAAATCATTCATATTTCAATCTTTCGGGAGAAGGAGATCCTACTATAAACGATCACATTCTGGTCATGCATGCCTCTAGCTATCTCCCAACGGACGATACTGCTATTCCTTACGGAAAAGCTGAACCTGTAAAAGGAACTCCGTTCGACTTCACTAATCCTCATACCATCGGAGAACGAATTGAGGACGACTTCGAACAGTTGCATTTCGGGAAAGGCTACGACCATACAATGGTATTGGATAAAAAAGAGGATGAATTGGCCTTAGCGGTAGAATGCTTTTCTCCCAAGTCAGGAATTCAAATGAACATTTCGACTACCGAACCGGGTGTTCAGATATATACAGGTAACTGGATGACAGGTAATTTTGAAGGAAAACACGGACACTGCTATCCGATGCGTGCAGCTGTATGTTTCGAAACTCAACATTTTCCGGACAGTATCAACAAACCGGAGTATCCGAGTGTAATACTCAGACCCGGAGAAACGTTCAAGAGCAAAACTGTACATCGATTTACAATAAAGAAATAAGATAACCTTTGTCATTCAAGATGGAGCGAAGAATACATCAATAAAAGATAGCCTTTTCGCTCCATTCCTATTCATAAATTAAATAAGATATTATTTGATGGAACACAAACATATAATTCCTTAATTCTGCAACATGAAAACCAAAGCCCCAATCAAAAAAGTAAACATTGTTATTGATTGTGCCGATGCTGGAGTTATGTCCAAGTTTTATAGTAAAATTTTAAAATGGGAATGCACACACCCTCATGCAAATGGTTGGGCAGCTATAACATCTCCTTCCGGTATGGTGATAGCTTTTCAGGAAGTAGAAAACTATACTCCTCCTGTCTGGCCTTGGCAAGAAGGAAAACAAGGGCAAATGCTACATTTAGACTTTTATGTGGATAATCTGGAAGAAGCTGTACAATTTGCGATAGAATCTGGAGCAAAACTTGCAAGCGAACAATACTACAAAACTTCAAGAACAATGATCGACCCGGCAGGTCATCCCTTTTGTCTCGATACTAATGAACCCGAATAAGTAAGATTTACTAATTATTTCCTTAGCCTTACAAAGTCAACAGAATGACCTTCTCCCTTGTGAAGTATGAGGTTGGCTCTTTCCTTTGTCGGCAAAATGTTTTTTCTCAGATTTTTACGGTTAATCTCTCGCCAAATCGTTTTCGCCGTTTTCATCGCTTCCTTCTCAGATAGCTCCGAAAAGCTCTTGAAATAAGACCGGGGGTTAGTAAACGCACCCTGTCTGAATTTCATAAAACGGGAAATATACCAATCTTCGAGCAACTGCTCTTCGGCATCTACATAAATAGAAAAGTCGACAAAGTCGGATACAAATATCCTTGGCTTTTCGCTGGGGTAATCCATTCCACTTTGCAATACATTCAGACCCTCCAGAATCAAGATGTCGGGCTGCTCAACGATATCATATTCGTTAGGGATAATATCGTATACCAAGTGAGAATATCTCGGCACTTCTACCCGATCTTTTCCTGATTTTATATCTGTCACAAATTGAAGAAGACGCTTTATATCGTATGATTGGGGAAATCCTTTTTTCAGCATTATTCCTTTTTCTTCGAGAGTAGCATTCGGATAAAGGAATCCGTCTGTAGTTACCAAAGACACTCTTGTGTTTTCTTTCCATCGGCTAAGCAATGCTTGCAAGACACGAGCAGTAGTACTTTTCCCAACCGACACACTACCTGCAATACCTATTATAAAAGGAATCTTCTGTACTCTTTGATTGAGGAATCGCATCAATACGGACTGACGGCTCACACGTGCATGTACATAATAGCTTAACAGACGTGATAGAGGCAGATAAATATCTTCCACCTCATCTATCGACAATTCGTAGTCAATTCCTTGTAGAGTTAGCAATTCCTCATAGGTGAGAGTCATCGGCTCGGAGTCGCGTAACGCAGCCCACTGTTCGCGAGTGAAAATCATATAAGGGCTAATAGGAAGAGTTGCCATTTGTTTACTTTTGATAACTGATACAAAGGTATGCAAAAGTTGTAAGCCGAATGTTATATGTCGTACATTTTAAGTTTTTCTCTTATAAGCAGAATAGTGTGATACATGAGCATTACATCATGCTTTAGCAGAAAATTGAAGAATATGTGTCGAATATAAAAAACATCCCGCTCACGTGGTAGCATAGAGTTTGTTTTCTAATTATTTATTTATCAAATTGTCACTTACACGTTTTTTTAATACATTTGCACCTCTAAAAACATAAAAACAACTAAATATTAATCTTATGATTACAGCAGACCAACTCAAAGAAGTGTTGGAGCGCGAGGACGCGCTGAGGAGGTATCTTTGACGTCGATGCGAAAAAAATACAACTAGAAGAAGAAGAACTAAGAACTCAAGCTCCGGGATTTTGGGATAATGCAAAAACAGCAGAAGCCCAAATGAAAATTATACGTGGGCTGAAAGGCTGGATAGAAGGCTATAATGAAGTAAAGGCCTCAACAGATGAGCTACAGCTTGCATTCGATTTTCAGAAAGAAGGTATTACTACCGAAGAAGAGGTGGACGAAGCATATAAAAATGCTCTAAGCCTTATAGAGAATCTCGAATTGAAAAACATGCTTCGCCGTGAGGAAGACAAACTAGGAGCTGTATTAAAAATAAACAGTGGTGCAGGAGGTACCGAAGGACAAGATTGGGCTTCAATGCTATTCCGCATGTATCAACGTTGGTGTGAAGACAAGAAGTATAAAACGACTATAACCAACTGGCAAGACGGCGATGAGGCCGGTATAAAAACAGCAACCTTGCAGGTAGAAGGCGAATATGCATACGGATATCTCAAGTCCGAAAATGGAGTTCACCGTTTGGTACGAGTATCGCCATTCAATGCACAAGGAAAACGCATGACTTCGTTCGCTTCTGTCTTTGTGGTTCCTTTGGTCGATGATACTATAGATATTGACATCAATCTGTCTGACATTACATGGGACACATTCCGTTCGAGTGGAGCAGGAGGACAGAACGTAAATAAAGTGGAGACAGGTGTGCGTCTACACTATAAATACAAAGATCCTGAAACCGGCGAAGAAAAAGAAATCGTCATCGAAAACACAGAAAGCCGCTCTCAGTTTGGAAATAAAGACAATGCGATACGCTTACTGAAATCTCAATTGTATGAATTGGAATTAGAAAGACGTAGCCGCGAACAGTCGAAAGTAGAGGCCGGAAAGAAAAAAATAGAATGGGGTTCTCAAATACGAAGCTATGTGTTTGATGACCGCCGAGTAAAAGATCACCGCACAAATTACCAGACATCAAATGTAAATGCCGTGATGGATGGGGATCTGGATGATTTTATCAAAGAATATTTAATGGAATTCGGCGAAGAAGCCTGATTCTGTTCATTATAAATCTTATAGTTATGACAAGAAAGACATATTTAAAATGTGTCTTTCTCTGTATTGCTGTACTATCAGCATTGCAGGGAAATGCACAAAAGAAAGTATTAGATCATACGGTCTACGATTCGTGGAAAAGTATATCCAATATTAGTATTACAAATGACGGTATTTATACGGCAACCGTAGTCAAAGAACAAGAAGGGGATGATTATCTTCTGGTTAGTAATCTGAAGACAAAGCAGGAATTGAAAATTCCACGTGCATATACCTACTCGATATCACCAGACCAGAAACACATAATAGCACAGATCAAGGCTCCTTATGCAGTTACACGCCAAGCCAAAATAAAGAAAACGGCCGATGAAAAGATGCCAAAAGATTCTTTAGCCCTAATTTCGCTGGATAAACTTATAGTTTCTAAAATTCCGAATGTAAAGAGCTTCAAAATAGGAAAAGATTTTTCGGATTACATTGCTTATACAATAGACGACACATTAAAATCTAAAGATAAAAAAGAGCCTAAAGCTCTCACGCTTGTACTCCGCAATCTTTATACATCGAAAGAAGATACCATAAAAAATACGACAGAATATATTTTTAGCCGCAATGGTAAAAGCTTTGCGACAATATTGAAGCCTTCAGCAAAAGATACGGTTAATAAACCGGGTGTCCTTTTTGTCGACCTGAATAATTTACGCAAGGATACGGTTTCTATAAATAAAACAATTTATAAGAACCTTACTTTATCCGAATCGGGAAACAAGCTTGCTTATTTAGCAACATCAGATAGCCTGAAAAAGGAAATTAAAGATTATAGACTTTTCTACTTTGATCCGACTTTAGACTCTGCAAAAATAGTTGCAGATAAGAACACCGCGGGAGTCCCTGAAAAATGGACTGTAAGTGATAATTATACTCCACTGTTCAGTAAGAATGAGAAAAGATTGTTGTTAGGAATAGCTCCTATCGTCTTACCAAAAGACACGGCTATTCCCGATTTCGAAAAAGCAAAGCTTGACATCTGGCACTGGCAAGAACCGCTTATCCAACCTCAGCAGCTTGTACAGTTGGAAAAGAAACAGAAGCAAACATTTCTGTCTTACATTGATTTGGAATCAAATACATTCTATCAATTAGCAACAGAGGAGATACCCGATGTTAGTATCTCTGACGAAAATAACGGGCAATACGCTATCGGAACGTCAGACCTGAAATATCAACTAAAGACTCAATGGGACTATCGTGCAAATCAGGAAAATGATATCTGGCTTTTCGATTTAATCAATCATACAAAAAAGCAGATCAAGAAAGGATTACAAGCTAGGCTTATACTTTCACCTCTGGGCAATTTTCTGGCTTGGTATGATATAAATACCCTTCAGTACTATGCCTATTCGATAAGAGATGAGAAGGAAGTCTGTTTGACAGATCAATTGAATGTGAATTTCTGGGATGAGAAAAACGACATCCCGACAGCTCCTTCTCCATACGGATATGCAGCATGGATGGAGAAGGATGCCGCTTTACTTGTTTACGACATGTATGATATCTGGAAATTAGACCCTACCGGAATAAAAACTCCTGAGAATATTACGAAAGGTTTAGGCAGAGAAAGAAAAGTGACATTGCGATATATCAAACCCGATCCCGAAAGCAGGTTTATAAAACCAAACGAAAAACTACTCCTCTCGGCATTTGATAATACAACAAAAGAAAATGGCTTTTATGAATTGGCTAAAAACAATATTAAGCCTCTAACTATTGCAAAATACTCTTATAGCACACCTGTAAAGGCAAAAGATAAAGAAGTATTTGCTTATACGAAAAGTAACTTTAATACCTCACCCGATTTATATTTTACAAGCAATTTGTGGAAAGCTGAAAGCAAGCTTTCCGATATAAATCCACAAATGAGAGAATACAACTGGGGAACTGCCGAATTAATGTCATGGACTACATTTGATGGGAAACCAACACAGGGAATAGTATACAAGCCTGAGGATTTCGACCCGAACAAGAAATATCCGGTGATGATTTATTTCTACGAAAAGCATTCGGACGAACTGTATCAGTACTTCCCTCCTGCTCCAAGTCGCTCTATTATCAATATACCGTTTTACTGTAGCAGAGGTTATATTGTTTTCACGCCGGACATACAGTACACTACAGGACACCCCGGTGAAAGTGCTTACAATTCGATTGTGTCAGGTGCTCAAGAATTAGCAAAAAACACATGGGTAGACAAAGCCAATATGGCTATACAAGGGCAAAGTTGGGGAGGATATCAAACAGCTTATCTTATTACACGCACAAATATGTTTAAAGCTGCCGGTGCGGGTGCTCCCGTATCAAATATGTTTAGTGCATACGGAGGTATACGTTGGGGCAGTGGAATGAGCAGACAGTTTCAGTATGAACAAACACAGTCTCGAATAGGTGCGACGATGTGGGAAGCTCCCGAACTTTATAAAGAAAACTCGCCGATATTCTTTGCGGATAAGGTGCAAACTCCACTCCTGATTATGCACAACGATAACGATGACGCTGTTCCTTGGTATCAGGGAATAGAGTATTTTATGGCTTTACGCCGTTTGGGGAAACCTGTATGGATGCTACAGTACAACAACGAAGCCCACAATTTGAAAGAAAGGAAGAATTCGAAGGATTTAAGTATACGCCTACAACAGTTCTTTGATCATTATCTCAAAGGAGATCCAATGCCTGTATGGATGAAAAGCGGTGTTCCGGCAACAGAGAAAGGAAGGACGTATGGATTTGATTTGCAATAAGAGATACTAATATAAAAAATAGGCTGGATAATTTCCAGCCTATTTTTTATATCACATCCACCCCTTGCTCTTTCAGCAAGTTGAGGCCAATATCTTTAAGTTTAAATTTCTGTATTTTTCCACTTCCTGTTAGAGGGAAAGAGTTTACAAAAAAGATATATTTCGGAATTTTGTGGCGAGCTATTTTTCCTCGACAAAAGGCTTTTACATCTTCAGGCAGGAGATCTGCCCCCTCTTGCAATATAATGAAAGCGCCTACTTCTTCTCCATATTTCTCGGAAGGTATTCCGGCTACTTGAATGTCCTTTATGCCTTGCATGTGATAAAGATATTCTTCTATTTCACGGGGATAAATATTCTCGCCGCCCCGTATTATCATATCTTTAATACGTCCCGTAATGCGATAATATCCATTCTTATCTTTTACCCCCAAATCGCCCGAATGCAACCAACCATCTTTGTCTATTACTTCGTTTGTTGCGTCAGGATTCTTATAATAACCTTTCATCACAAGATAACCACGACAGCAGACCTCGCCCTGCTCTTCTATAGCACACTCTTCGCCAGTATCAGGATTTAGAATCTTCACTTCTGTATATGGGTACTCTCTACCAACAGTCGTACATCGTACTTCAAATGGGTCTTCAGTGGTAGAGTGCGTCATTCCGGGAGAAGATTCAGTCAACCCGTAGACACTTGTAATATGTGTTACATGAAGCCTTTCAGTTACTTGGCGCATTAGTTCTATAGGACAGAGAGCGCCTGCCATAATACCTGTTCGCAGAGAACTGACATCAAACAAATTGAACATCGGATGATTCAGCTCTGCAATAAACATTGTCGGCACACCGTACAAAGCCGTACATCGTTCTTTATGTATAGATGCCAACACCACTAACGGATCGAAACGTTCAACCATAACCTGAGTAGAACCATGGGTTAGACAGTTCATCGTTGCCAAAACAATACCAAAACAATGGAACAGAGGCACGCATACACATAATTTATCATCTGCTGTAAATTGCATAGCCTCGCCTGTAAAGAAGCCATTATTTACAATGTTATAGTGAGTGAGCATTACTCCCTTAGGGAATCCGGTAGTACCTGATGTATATTGCATATTCACTACATCGTGACAATTTACGGTACGCTTCGTTTTATTTAAAATATCACACGATACGTTTTTACCTAACAACAATATCTCAGCAGTATTATACATTCCTCTGTATTTTTCCTGCCCGATAAAAACGACATTCTTTAATTTAGGGAAATGCTCTACATTGAGGTAGCCTCGCTGAGTAGTTTTTAACTCGGGAGCCATTTCATAAACCATATCAATGTAGCTCCCATCGAAAACACCTTCGGTAATGCAAAGAGTATCTATATCTGCATTATCGACAATATATTCTAATTCGTGCTGCTTATAATTGGTATTGATCGTAACCAAAACCGCTCCAATCTTGGCTCCTGCATACAAAAAAGTCAACCAGTCGGGAACGTTTGTAGCCCATATACCGACATGAGAACCGGGCTTAACGCCTATAGCCAAAAGTCCTTTAGCCATATTATTTACCCGCTCATCAAAGTCTTTCCATGTGAAGCGAAGATCTCTATCTGAATATACTATATATTCTTTTTCGGGAGTTTTTTCTGCCCAATATTTAAGCCATTCTCCTATTGTTCTTTCCGATAGTTGCATTTCATGATTTTTGAAGGTATTATCATAAAGGAGTATAAATCACCGCTAAAATCTTAGCTCCACTTTCACCTCCGGCATGTACATGGTGGGATACGATAGAATCATAATAAATGCTATCCCCTTCTTCAAGCCAATATACATCAGTACCATAGTTTATCTCAACAATACCTTCGAGACAATAAATAAATTCTTCACCTTCATGCGTAGATAGAATAAAATCAACACCCTTTTTTATTGGCTCAATCTGTATAACAAATGGCTCCATGTGTCTCCCCGATTTTGTAGAAGACAGAGAGTAGTAGTCCATGTGTTTAACAGAGGAAGTATCTTTTGTAGAAAAGCTTATACTCTTGTTATATTGTTCTTTGCGAGATATTACGGGACCGGTCTCATCCACGTCATCAAGGAAAGTACCCAGCCTTACACCTAATACACGGGCTATCTTTATCAGCGGAGCCAAAGAAGGAATTCCTCCTGTCTCTTCTATTGTAACAACTTGCTTCTCGTCTAAGCCTGAACGCTCTATCATATCAGCAAGAGATATTGATTTCGATTCGCGGATTTCGCGAATCCTCTCCCCGATGCGTTTATTCGTTTTCATGAATAGATAGTATGTTTATTATTTATTTTTAGTGTGATATACAAAAATATGATATTTCTTTAATTAGTATGACTAATAGTCAAGAGGATATTAAAAAACCCTATCATAAATATATTTCTTTAACACAATTATTTCTCAAACAAGAAATCCAAGAAAGAGTACAACAGTCTATATATCAGATATATAACAAATAGCATAAATTTTATTCAATATAACATATAAGAGATTCTTCGAATCTAAATAAGTTTAAGAAGTTATTCCTATTTTTGCCATGCGAATAAATAATTGTAATTATTGAACAATATCTGTCCTTAACAGATTATACATATATGAAAATATATTGGCAGATACTTAAGAAATACAAAACAAGCTTGATTATAAGCCCGGTTCTTGTATTGATCACCGTATTGTGTGAAACAATACAGCCTTGGTTTATGGCTAAGATTGTAGATGATGGGGTTGTGCACCGTAACCTATCCGTTATCACAGAGATTGGAGCATACATGGTGGGAATATCCATCGTGGGGCTTATTGTAAGCATCATTAATGTATATGTATCTTCACAAGCATCGATCGGATTTGGCACTGACCTTAGAAGCAAATTATTTTCGAAAATACAGCAGCTTTCTTTTACCGAAATCGACAGATTTAATTCCGCTTCATTAATCACACGCCTAACAAACGACATCAGTCATATACAGCAAGTTGTATTAATGAGTATGCGCTTACTGTTACGCTCACCATTAATGTTAGTTATGTCTTTTTTCTTTGTTATAAAAATAAATACCGATCTTGCTTTTATCATGTTGGGGGTTGTACCTATACTCAGTATTAGCATTTTCCTCATCATGTATAAAGGGCTTCCACTCTTTATGAAAGTACAACAAAAGATTGACCAACTCAATGCGATGGTAAGAGAGAACCTGATCAACATCCGTGTCGTTAAATCATTTGTAAGAGAAGATTTTGAAACTAAGAAATTTGAGAAAAGAAGTGAAGATCTGCAAAATATGGTAGTGAATGCGTCCAATGTTATTATAGCAATATTTCCTGTCATGCAGCTTATAATGAATGTATCTGTTATCGTAGTTCTTTGGGTAGGTGGAGCAAAAGCGATAGAGGGCAATCTTAAAGTGGGAGAGCTTATTTCTTTTGTCAATTACATGACGCAAATACTTATGGCTTTGATGTTCCTCTCAATGGTGATTGTAAATATCGCGAGAGCTTCGGCCTCATCAGAACGTATACTCGAAGTTATAAAAACAGAACCATCACTTACGAATACACAAGAAGGTTTATCAAACAAGCATAAAATAACAAAAGGAGAAGTTATTTTCAGGAATGTCTTTTTCCGATATAATGGCAGTGAAAACGACGTATTGAAAGATATTAATTTCCAAATAAAACAAGGTGAAACAATCGCTGTAGTAGGAGCAACAGGCTCAGCTAAAAGTTCTATGCTTCAGCTTATCCCAAGGCTCTACGATGTTACGGCAGGAGAGATTCTCATAGATGGAGTTAATGTAAAGGATTATAATCTGGAAGAATTGCATGCCGAAATAGGAATGGTACTGCAAAAAAATGAACTCTTCACCGGAACAATTATAGATAATCTTCGATGGGGACGACCCGATGCAACAATAGAGGAAATAGAAGAAGCGGCAAAAGCAGCTCAAGCACACGATTTCATCGTATCTTTTACAGATGGGTATAACACTCTTCTCGGACGAGGAGGTATTAATGTATCAGGAGGACAGAAGCAACGGATTTGTATTGCACGGGCACTATTACGTAAGCCCAAAATCCTTATACTGGATGATAGCACAAGTGCTGTGGACACGGAAACAGAACAGAAAATCAGATATAATCTTAACAATCTCTTAAAAGATACAACTGTCTTTATTATAACACAACGTATCAATACAATGCAATCAGCCGATAGAGTGATAGTACTGGAGGATGGAGAGATAGACGTTATTGGTAAACCTGATGAACTAATAGAAAAGTCGAAGTTGTATCAGGAGATATACAACTCTCAACAAATAGTCTACTGAATAATATGGCACACGGAGATCACTATAAACAGAGCGGCAAGCCGATAGAAGCTAAAAAAACCTTCTTCAGGATAATGACATATCTTGCTAAGGATAAAAAACTCTTGATCGTTATCGGTTTTCTTATCATTATCAGCATTGGGTGCAACCTTGTTGGTTCATATATGATACGTCCTATCATCAACAATTATATCATTCCGGGCAACTATGAAGGACTACTGCATATACTCATTATTCTCGGAGTTATATATCTGATAGGTGTAGCTGCTGTGTATATACAATACAGGCTGTTAAATAGAATAGGTCAACGTGCAGTAACCCGTATGCGTACAGATCTGTTCAAGAAGATGGAAAAGCTGCCTATCAAGTATTTCGACACGCATCAGCATGGCGATATCATGAGCCGATATACAAATGACATAGATCAGGTGAGTAATGCCCTTACAGATGGCTTATCGGATATGCTGACCAGTTCACTGATGCTTGTAGGGATATTCACGCTTATGATTTATATAAGCCCTATACTAACTTTAGCTACCCTGATTACCATCCCTCTCATGTTCCTTAGTGCCAAAACGATCGTAACGCGAAGTAAGAAATACTTCAAAGCACAACAAGATACACTGGGAGACACAAACGGGTATATAGAAGAAATGATTAGCGGGCAAAAAGTTATAAAAGTATTCGGTTATGAGAAAAAGGTGGAACAAGACTTCGAACAACTGAATCAAAAGCTAAATGAGAAATCAAAAAAAGCACAATTTTACTCGGGGATGATGATGCCTGTGATGCAGAACCTTAATACTTTAAACTTTGTAGTTGTTACCATAGTGGGCGGATTACTTGCTATATTCAGAGGATTTGATGTCGGTGGATTGGCTGCATTTCTTCAATATTCCCGTCAGTTTGGTCGCCCTATAAATGAGCTTGCCGGCCTTTATAATAGCATACAAGCGGCAATGGCAGGAGCAGAACGTATCTTTCAGGTAATAGATGAGGCTCCCGAACAAAAAGACGCTCAGGATGCAATAAGCCTCAATGATGTGAAAGGTGATCTGAAAATGAAAGATGTCTATTTCGGATACAAACAAGACAAGCTAATTCTGAAAGGAGTATCACTGCATGCAACACCCGGAACGAAAATAGCCCTAGTGGGAGAAACAGGGGCAGGAAAAACAACTATACTAAATATGCTCCCCCGCTTCTTCGACATTAAATCGGGAGAAATAACAATAGATGGAATATCGATACATAATATAAAAAGAGAAAGCCTTAGACAGTCGATGGCTATCGTACTACAGGATACCCATTTATTTACAGGAACAGTATGTGAAAACATCCGCTTTGGACGACCGGAAGCGACAGATGAAGAAGTAATACAAGCGGCAAAACTAACAGCGGCTCATTCGTTCATCAAGCGTCTACCAAAAGGATATCACACTATGCTGGAGAATGATGGCGCAAATCTCAGTCAGGGGCAGCGACAACTGTTGAATATAGCACGAGCAGCTATTGCTGATCCTCCTATCCTTTTGCTAGATGAGGCTACCAGCAACATAGATACCCGAAGCGAACTCCTTATACAAAAAGGACTTGACAAGCTAATGGAAGGCCGTACGAGCATTATCATAGCACACAGACTTTCTACAGTGCGTAATGCAGATAGAATACTCGTGCTCGATGATGGTCAGATAATAGAACAGGGGACACATACAGAGCTCCTTAACCTCAAAGGGAAGTATTACAGTCTGTACCAGGAACAGTTTGAGGAATTTTAGTCGAGTTATGCTAAAAAGCCATATAATAATCAGATAGAAACCAAAAGGAGTAAAATTAACAATATATCTTATCCTCATATTTAAATAATCTTGTACTTTTAGCCCAATTTTCGAATTAGAATAATGAAAGAGAATCACAAAGTTCCGTTTAGCGCATTAGGTGTCGTTTTAGCAATAGGTATCGTATTTGGAGATATTGGTACATCGCCTTTATATGTGATGAGAGCCATCTTGAACACCCTACCTGCCGGGCAACACAGCCATGCGGAATATATTCTCGGTGCTATATCTTGTGTGATATGGACTTTGACAATTCAAACCACTCTGAAATATGTTATCATCACCCTTCGTGCCGATAATAAAGGTGAAGGTGGTATCCTTTCTTTATATGCCCTTATCCGCCAAAAATACCGGTGGGCTTATATCCTCGCAGGTATAGGTGCGGCTACATTGCTTGCCGATGGTATTATAACTCCTGCCATGACCGTTATGTCTGCCGTAGAAGGTCTTCAACCGATAGCTCCGCACATACCGGTTATACCTATTACAGTAGCTATAGTACTCATCCTATTTCTGGTACAACCCTTCGGGACAGGCTCTTTGGGAAGATACTTCGGGCCACTGATGATCATCTGGTTTACGATGATGGCTGTGATGGGTCTAAGTCAGGTCGTGCACGATCTAACTGTATTCAGAGCTTTTAACCCGATGTATGCGATTCATTTTCTGATAGAAGTACCACAGGCTATGATTATACTCGGTGCTATCTTTCTATGTACAACAGGGGCAGAAGCCTTGTATTCAGACTTAGGGCATTGTGGATTGAAAAACATACGCATTTCGTGGATCTATGTCAAAGCAGCTCTTATACTCAACTATTTAGGACAGGCAGCATGGATTATCAACAGCGGACATGTAACCCCTGATGTAAATCCCTTCTTCTCTATGATGCCCGAGTGGTTCAGACTTACAGGTGTAATAATGGCTACCGTAGCTGCAATTATTGCCAGCCAGGCGTTGATAAGTGGATCTTTCACCGTTATCAGTGAGGCTATATCACTGAACATCTGGCCGAATGTAAAAATACAATACCCTACTAACATCAAAGGACAATTATACATCCCATCCATCAACTATATGATGATGGTACTTTGTCTTATCATCATACTCACAATGCAATCTTCGATGAAGCTGGAAGCGGCCTATGGTCTTGCTATCACCCTCAGCATGTTGATGACCAGCGCCTTGCTCTTCCTTTACTTTATGAAAAAGAAGAGACCATTGTGGTTTACTATCCCACTCACTCTATTCTTCGTTATCATAGAACTCAGTTTCTTCTTTGCAAATATGCAAAAGTTTGCACACGGAGGATTTATCCCTATCATTATTGCAGGAGTACTACTGCTTCTGATGTATTCATGGTATAACGGGCGCCGTATTAAACGTCACTATACTGTTTATGATCAGGTAGATGAGCATTACGTCAGCCAATTATTAAAGATAAGTGATGACACAACCATACCTAAAGCAGCTACCCATCTGGTGTATATAGTGAAGGCCAATAATAAGAACTTTTTGGAGAGCAAGATTGCCTACTCCCTATTTAAGCGAACACCTAAAAGAGCTGACACATACTGGTTTGTAAGAATAAAAAGAACGGATGAGCCTTATGAATTCAGTTACGAAACAACTATATATGCCCCTAAGAAAATTTTCCGTGTGAATATCCGTGCAGGGTTTAAACTAGGAATACATACCGACAAATATGTAAACCTAATAACCAATGAGTTGGAACGACTAGGCCTTGTAGATCTAACGTCTCGATATCCATCTATGCAAGATGCTAAAGAGAAACGAGGAGACTTTAAGTTTATGATCGTAGACCGCATATTCCGCAATGTACACATGAACCCTTCAAGACAGATTATCTTGGGATGTTACAACCTTGTAAAGAGATTAACAACCTCAGACACACAGATGTATGATATAGATCCATCTCTTGCTGTTGTTGAGACTGTACCTTTAAGGCAAGTAGACCATACCGAAGAGCAACTGAAAGACCTGCTGAACCAAGCAAATGAAGCGGAATAGTTAAACTCGAAGTCCATCCAGCAGCTTCACATAAAGCTCTATAGCTTCCCTTATTTCACTCAAATGGATATATTCGTTTGCTGTATGCGAGCGGGCTGAGTCTCCGGGTCCCATCTTCAAAGTAGGGAAAGGCATAAATGTCTGATCAGATAACGTAGGCGATCCATAAGGAGTTTTTCCAATGATAATAGCACGTTGAACAAATGGATTTTCGAGAGAAATCCTCGATGAATTCAGGCGAAAAGACCGGGGTTTTACCTCACAGTCTGTATGCTTATCTATAATATGATAAAGCTCTTCATTACTATACAATTCGTTGCTTCTTACATCTACAACAAAGTCACACTTATCGGGTACTACATTATGTTGTGTTCCTGCACTCACCATACTTACAGTCATTTTTACAGGGCCAAGCAAATCGCTCGTTTGCGGAAACTCGTACGTCCGAAACCATTCGATATCTTTAATTGCCTTATAAATGGCATTTTCTCCTTCGTTACGGGCTGCATGTCCCGCTTTTCCGTATGATGTACAATCAAGGACTAAGAGACCTTTCTCTGCAATAGCAGGATTCATCTGGGTAGGTTCACCCACAATACCAAACGCAATCTGGGGAAGTTCGGGAACAACAGCCTCCGCTCCGCCATTGCCGGAAACTTCTTCCTCGCACGACGCTAAGAAAATCAGGTTATAATCTTGTTTCTTTTGAGTCAACATAAAGAAAGCATGCAACAAGCACACCAAGCTGGCTCCCGCATCGTTACTTCCCAATCCATAGAGTGTGTCACCATCTTCTTCGGGAAAGAAAGGATCTTTTGTCCAGCCGGATACAGGACGAACGGTATCCATGTGCGAATTGAGCAGGATAGTAGGTTTTGAAGAGTCAAAATCCTTACTCCGAATCCAAAGATTATTTCCCTTTCTATCGGGAGTAAATCCCATCTTACGCATGCACAAAATTATTACTTCTGCTACATTATGCTCCTCTCTACTGAAAGACGGAGTACTTATCATTTCCTTCAATAGGTCGACTGCATTGTAGTATAAAGCATCAATATCCTGTTCCATAGATTTTATTTTTTAGTGAAAAGGTGACAAAAGTGACACTTTTTCTACTGTTTTGAGTTGTTACTTTTTTCTATTATTGAAGCGCATCAAGCACTTATATTAGATAATTATTTTAAGTATTTATTATAGCTATTGCAACAAAGTATACACACTTTATTCTTTATCACGTATAATTAGCTCGCCGATCTTTAAATCCAACGGCGTAGTGATCTTTATATTCGTTACTTCTCCTTTTACAAGATGCACATTTACGCCCATAGCTTCTACAACCGAAGCATCATCGGTAAATGTTTCTTTGAAATCCGTTTGATAGGCTTTTTTGAGAACATTCACATCGAAGACCTGAGGCGTTTGTACCAACCTTATTTTAGACCGATCAACAATTCGGCTTTTATCCTCATCAACAACTTCCCTGAGACTATCTGTAGAGTCTATAACAGGTATAACGGCAGGGTATTCTCTCGCAGCATCAAAACACCGCTTTATCATTTCCACCGAGCCAAAAGGGCGAACTCCATCTTGCACACCAACCAATCCGTCAGTCACAAGGGCCAACCCGTTTTTTACTGAATGGAAACGAGTTTCTCCTCCATTGGCAATTAAATGTTCTATCGAAAAGTTATATTCTTCACACAAGCTTTTCCAATAGTCCTGATGAGAGACAGGCAGCACCAAAATAATATTTATATCCTGATCAAACCTATAAAAAGCCTCTATTGTACGCATAAGTACAGGTTTACCGCCGATAGGAATAAACTGTTTTGGCAAATCATTCCCCATGCGCAGCCCTTTTCCTCCGGCTACTATAATGACATTTTTCTTCATTCTATTTCGTCCAGAATCTTTTGTATTTCTACATTCGTCTTTTGCAGTTTATCTTTACAAAACTTAATAAGGGTTGCCGCTTTTTTTACTTTTTCGAGAAGGATATCTACATCCAAATCGTCATTTTCGATACTGCCCATAATATCCTGCAACTCCTGCATTGCTTCTCCGTATGTTTGCTCTTTCTTTGCCATAATTCATTATTAGTTACAAGAACAAATTATAATTATTTCTATCATTTATTACCAACCGAACTCAATTCTTCTTTTTTTATTCCAATTCTATTAACTAGCGATTGCTTTAATCAGCATATATATAACCGTAGCAACAGCTAAGGTAAGTATTGCAACCTTTAGTTTTTCAAGAAGTGTATAACTTCTCTTGAGTGCAATATTTACCTCTCCAAACTTATCTATAAAATAGGCATTTCGCCCTTTCTCCATAATTAGCGCTAATCCATCGGAAAAAGAATATACTCTCTCATAAATAAGTGACACAACTACTTTATTTTCCTTGTTTATAAATCCCCATTTGCCCCCCATCTTTGCAGCGGCAAGCCCTTCTGAGAAATTAGATAAATCTTCATATATAAAAGGAATGATTTCCTCTCCTCTTTCATTAATAAAACCGTATTTACCGCTTAAATTGACATAAGCTAATCCCTCTGAATATTCGGAAGCAATATCGTCATATATAAAAGAGACTATTTCATTACCGACCTTGTCGATCACTCCCCACTTCTTACCTTTAGAGATACAAATCAGACCATCCTTACATTTAGCACCCTGTGAACGATCATATATAAAGGGAATAACTTCATTGCCCAAAGCATCGATGAATCCACATTTTTCATCTTTACAAACACAAATAAGGCCTTCACGAAACTCGAATATATCATCATAGACAAATGGTACAACTTCGTTACCCTGCTTGTCAATTATGCCGGCTTTACCATCCTTAAAAACACCACAGAGGCCTTCCGAAAAGCAGTTTATCGTATCATAAACGAAAGGAATCACCAATAATCCCTTTTTATCGATAAATCCCCACTTACCATCCTTGCATACCCCGGCTAATCCATTCGAAAACACATCAGCATCTTCATACTCGATATGAATAACCTCGTTACCGGCTTTATCAAGATATCCGCATTTTCCGTTCTTTTGCACCATTACCAAGCCTTCGGAATAACTGAAAGCCATTTCATATATACAAGGAACAACCAATTCTCCGTACTTATTAATAAACCCTGTACCCGATTTTCGTATAATGTGCGCCATCCCCTCTTGAAAACTAAAGGCATAGGAAAAGGGTATCGGATTATTATTTACACTCATCTTTTATTATAATTATTCTACAGTAGATTTTATCTTTCCATCAGCAAATACAGTAGTCAGTTTATCTCCTTTTTTCACTACGCTGCTTTGTTTTATGACTTTCCCATCTTTCATAGTCAAAGTATATCCTTTTTTCAGAATATTTTCGGGAGAGGCAAGAAGAAGATGTTTCTCAAACATCTCCAATTGCGTATTTTCATCCTTAAATTTTTGCAAAGCAACTCGTTTTAAAGTATTCTCAAACACACCAAGATTGTTTATATTCTCTTTATTTAATTGCTGCGATTCCCTGACAAGGACATCCTGAAACGAAGACAACTTATTCTGATTTTCTTTATGTGAACTTTGCAAACCTCTTATCAAAACATTCTTTGCAGAAGCTAGAATTGTATCCTGCTCTTTGAGCCATGCTTTAAGTAAAAATGTGTTTTTTGTTTCAAAAACACTTAAACGTACAGCTTCATCCTGTAGTCTTTGCGTAACGATAGAGACAATATCATGAGCCATTACGTCCAATTCCATCGCTGTTTCCGCAATATTCGAAATCAAAAATTCTGCAACAGCAGTCGGGGTTTTCATACGTGTATGCGCTACAATATCAAGAACCGTATCGTCCCGCTCATGCCCTATTCCTGTTATTACAGGCAAAGGGAACTGTGCACAGCTTGCCGCCAAAAGGTAAGAATCGAAGCTGCTCAAATCCGAAGTCGCTCCTCCTCCCCGAATAATAACTACGGCATCAAAACAGTCCTGATATTCATAAATACGCTCCAATGCTGAGATTATAGAGCTCTCGGTGCGCTCACCTTGCATAAGAGCCGGAAATAATTTGGTATAAAAAATAAATCCATAAGGATTATTTGCCAATTGATCGAGAAAATCTTCATATCCTGCTGCTGTGGGAGAAGATATTATTGCAATCTTATTTGTGGGAATAGGCAACTCAAGTTCTTTATTTAAGGAAAGAACTCCGTCTTCTTCCAATTGTTTTATTATTGCAGCTCTATTTAACGCCTGATCTCCCAATGTATAAGTGGGATCGATATCGTGAACCGTGAGCGTGAATCCGTATAATTCATGAAACTCAACACTTACCTGAACTAGAACTTTCAGTCCCGATGAAAAGGTCTGTTTTGTCGTGTTCTCGAAATACGTCTTGAGTATATAAAATGTATTTGCCCATATCATTCCTCGGGCTTTAGCGACCAGAGCTCGCCCGTTTATATCCTTCTCTATAAACTCGAGGTAGCAATGTCCATTCTGATTAACACGGACATCACTTGTCTCAGCCCGAATCCAAAAAACTTCGGGAAGTGTATCTTTTAAGACACCCTTGATGAGATTATTCAATTCATAAAGAGAGATTGCAGGACGGTTCATTTCTTTCCTTTCTTTAGCGGCTGTTGCACTGCTGTTTTTTTATCAACCAACTGTTGTGCTATTTCCATCGCCTTTTTCATATCGGGAATACCATAACCATAATCCTTGTTCGGATGATCATAAATATCAGAAGATTGCCTTACGACCTCTATTATCTCCTTGTTGGTCAATGCAGGAAAAGCCTGCCACAAGCAAGCAACCATACCGCACATGATAGGTGAAGAGAAAGAAGTTCCACTTTTATATGTAACCAACCCATTGTCTCCCACTACTGTTGCTCCTTGTCCGAGAGCCATTACATCAGGTTTCATCCTAAGATCTTCGGTCAAGCCTCTTGAGCTAAACGGAGCTATAACAGAGTCTTTCTGAACAGCACCTACCGTCAATATATTGAAGGCATCGGACGGTGGTGTTATTTTCTCCCATTCCGAATCTCCAGAATTACCCGCACTGACAACGACCAATATTCCTCTCTTGGCTGCAGCGTCAGCCGCACGGGAGATAAGCGCCGTTCTTCCTGTCAGGTCTTCATGTGTATAGCTTTTCGCCGGATAGTCGAAACTATTATAACCGAGAGATGTATTCACTACATTAACGCCAACACTATCGGCAAACTCGATAGCCGCTGCCCAGTAATCCTCTTCTATAGGATACTCACTGCGAGCATCTTCAGAACCTAATAACCAAAAACTAGCTTCAGGAGCTGTTCCCACAAACTGCATAGGCTTATTCGTCCCAATACAAGACAACACATTTAATCCATGCTGGTTGGCTCTATTAAACATATTTTCATTTTCGTAAACAAAGCCTTTGTATCCTTTGATATCCAAATTGTCTAGCATTGCGATTTGAGGTAAATGATTAAAGCCGGCATCGATTACAGCAATTGTCATCCCTTTACCTTTATACCCTGCATCATGAAGGTATTGTCCGTTATTAATTTTGATATTGTTTTTTCCTCTTGCGTAATAATCGCCAAACACAACAGTTTCCACAGCCGGATATGCGATTATACTATCCTTCTTTGTTTCTTCTACCGGCTTACCTCTCCATACAAACAATGCATCCGACACAAAAGGCAACGCCTTATACTTATCCACCATTATACTATCCGAACAATGAACAGCAACAGTTCGCTGCCATTTGCTCTGTGCTACAACTTTTCCTCCAATACTTTCAATCGCTTTTATATACTCTTGAGATATCGGAAGATCGGTTTCATCGATCTTTATATTATATTTCTGCCTTCTTTCAAGCGACTTAGCGGACAGAAAGTCTTCCGGCTTATCAATAGAATAATCGCTTTTTTTATCTTTGAGTGTAAGGCGGAATTTATAGTTATATTCCTGAGAGAATACAGAAAGTGAAGCTGCTAGCAAGAAGCAAACAAAAAACGTAGTTCTTTTCATATCTTTATTCGTATGTTTTATACAAAAATAAGGATAATAGCTTTTAGTTGGTATAAGATGTATCGTTATTTGTAAAATATAGAAGGTAAAACAAATTATATTAATGATTCAAAGAAAGCTTATGTTATGAAAAATTTAAAAAGCTTAAACGGCCTAAGTTATAAAATTGAAAAAGAGGTAATGTATTATTCTTTTCAAATAATACATTACCTCTAATCATATAGAATAAAGAGAAGGAATTTCGTTACAGCAAATTCCCAATCTTGAAACCTAAGAAAGCTGTTCGTGGCAAGCTAGGGCCATAAATGTATGAAGGGTCACGATCGATACCTTTGTCAAAGTCTTTCTGATATGAATTGAAAATATTTTTCATACCTGCAAACCACTCTATAGTAATATTACCTGCAAGCCTCATATCATAATGGAACTTAACTCCTGTATCAAAAAAGGTTTTTGACTTGCGCAATTCTCCGGCTTCGGGGTTAGCTATTTCAGGGCCAAAATACGGAACTAACATTTTGCCTGTATAATTACCCGTTCCAGATACTCCGAAATTACGAGCAAACTCCCAATCCAACGCTAAAAATCCGTAAGCGTCGGGTGTTCGGAAAAACTTCTTTTCACCGAAAGTTTCATCACTCACTTTGTATCGGCTCGACTGAACAGTAAACCCCGCATTCAGACTTAATTTATCTGACGGCATAAGCTTCACCTCCAGATTTACACCCTGAACAGCAGCTCCGTCTTTAGAATTGATACGAGTATAAATCACTGTTCCATTTTCATCAGGCTCACCAATTTCGTTTCTGAATGGATTATGCAGTTTATTATAAAACCCTTCTACCAGAATATTTGTATTGATTCCTCCTATTTTTTTATTAAAATCGAACGACAATGTAAAGCTAGAGCTATTTTCTTGTTTTAAATGAGGGTCGTTTTTGTTGATCACCTGACGAGAACCCGATGTTTCTATATGAAGATCCTCATCAAAAATTTGCGGAGCACGATACCCCCTTGAGAAACCAATACGGGTTTGTAAATATGATGAAATATCATACATTATACTTGCCCGGGGCACAACTACCGTTCCTGATTTATCACTGTCGGCCTGCTTATCATCGATAGAGTAATGTTCCACACGCGCACCGGCAAGGAATTTTGCTTTTCCTACTTTTATCTCATATTGTGCAAAAGCTCCTGTAATATTCAAAGCTTGATCCGACACTATACGATTCGGCACATGCGTGACAATGATATCTGTACCTGCGTCATTCAGTTTATATTCGGGGTATCCCAGTTTCATGTCGGTAAGGTGCGAGCCGGTATGCTCCACTCCACCTATTAATGTAGAGATATCGTTGACTGACAGCTTATATTGAGCACCCATATTATAGGTTTTATCCTTTGTATTTCCATAATCGCTCAACGACTGTTTGGCTCCATAGTAAGAATCGCGATCAAGATATTGCCCCGAACCAAACACTGTAAGCAAATCACTCTCTCTGAAATATTGTTCGTATGTCAATGCTCCGGTTATCATATCATGCTTTACCGACTCAGAGATATCTCTTTCGTGGTCGGGATAGTCTTGTTTATTCCCTCCTTTGCGCTCTTCTCGGATATTAAAAAAGTCGAGGCTCAATTTACTTCTGTATGCAGGACGATAAAAAATACGAGTTCCTATAACCGTATTCTTCATCGGTGCTATTTCAGAAAAGCTATCACCATTTGCATCAAACATATTACGATCTCGCATATTTCCGAAAACAGATATGCCGGTTTTATGATCTTCCGTTACCAATGTAGCATTGAAGGTAGCGTTATAATCTGCTACAGAACCATTCGACCCGCTTACCCCCATTCCTATTAGAGATGTATTTAACCCCGCTTCGAAGCTATTTGTTTTCGGGTCTTTAAGTATAAGATTTATTGTTCCTGCAATTGCATTCGAGCCATACAAAACAGATCCGCCGCCTCTGACTACCTCTATACGTTCAAGCATATTAGACGGAATAAGTTCAAGCCCATATACTCCCGCCAAACCACTAAATATAGGACGGCTGTTTATCAATATCTGCGAATAAGGACCTTCCATTCCATTCATTCTCACCTGCGAAAAGCCACAGTTCTGACAATCATTTTCATAACGCAGCCCTGTACAAAAGTTAAGTCCTTCACCTAATACAACCGATTGCGTGGTCTCAAGCATTTTTGTACTTATCGTGTTCACAATTACAGGTGCTTCGGTACGTTTCTGAGAGGTACGCCCTGCGGTTACCACTACTTCATTAAGATTAAGAGCATCTTCTTCTACCTCAAAGTTAATTTCTATAGACTTGCCTCTTCTGAGTTCAACTTCTTTTTCCTGCGGTTTGTACCCGATTCCCTGTGTTACAACTATAAACTTTCCTTCGGGCAAGTTCGTTAATGCATAATGTCCGGTAGCATCGGTAGATACACCTATTGTTGTATTTTTCAGTACAACATTTATAAATGGGATATGCTCACCTGTTTTTGCATTCACTACATGGCCAAATATATTGGCATCTGTTCTGATCAGGTTAGCATGTATAAACGAAGAGAAAAATAGAAGAAGAATAAAGAATAGAAAGTGTTTAGAAAGACGTTTTAGAAAATTCATAGTGTGTTTAAAATAAGAATAGATAAATTGTTGTTTCTGGATGCGACGCGAAGGTATAAAAATCAAGAAAATCCTACAATCACCATTTCTAGGTATTTTAACTATTCCTAATCCACATTAAAATATTTTTCACTGATTACAGCTCCATATTTATAAAAGCAGAAAATCCGCAATATTTAAATTACGGATTTTCTTTTTTATGTATTTAAAACACTATAGGGCCTCCTCCCGGATGACCTCCGGGGCCTCTACCTCCCCAGCCTCTATCTCCTCCATCCATATCTTCTCTTTTTGTACCTTTACCAAATATCTGGAACTTATACACAAAATTGACCATGAAGTAGCTGTTGATCGTATTAGATATGGACTCCTGTACATATAATGCATTCTGATCGATATTTATATTACTCCTCTGCTGTAAGATGTCATATATTTTGAAGCGCAACAGAGCATTTCCCGTATACTTATTTTTAAATATACCCTTTAGCATCGAGTCCATATTGTAAGTTAACGAAGCATTCCACAACCACTCGTTCAACTTATATCCGGTAGTATAACCGGAGTTAGTCGAATATTGAATATCGGATTGCAAAGTAAGACCCAAAGGTAAATAAGTGGTGAAGTCACCCTTCGCTCCATAATTAAATGTCTCTCTATCCTGATCGGTTGAAATGGTATTTTTTATATTGTTATATCCGAAGTTACCGCCTATATTCAACAAAAAGCGAGCATCACTCAACGTTCTTATCTGATCATCAAGAGAACCGGTGCGAAACTGTAATGTCATATTCTCTCTAAAGTTATATGTATCCGCCTTATTTTCTGTTGCATTTATAAATGTAGTATTGCGAGCATATCTACCCATTGTGAATGTATTAATCGAAAACTTCTTATTTCGCAGAGGAGTATTATATGTCACTCCCATAAATCCATCCATATTACCATCTACATTCTTATAAGTCATTTCACGTCCCTGATCCTTGTATGTAGAAACGTTCACGATAGCATCCATCGTATAATTGAAATTTGTAAAGACTGATAAGTTCGAGTTTCTGTTTGTATTGAAATTCTGATATCGTCCTCTCAAACTATGTTGAAAGCTTGGCTTCAAATCGGGATTACCATAAGTAACATCAAATCCGCTTTGAGAGATAATACCATCATATAGCTGGGTTGTGGTAGGCTGCGATGTTCTTCCGCTATAATCTACCCGGAGTGTGTTTCTTCTATCCCATTTATAATTAAACTGAGCATTAGGAGCAAAACTCAGCGAATTACGTGGCTTTATATCTTTTTCCGGTTGCCCGGGCTGAAAAATACTAGTCTTAGATCTTGATGGTTCTAATCCAACGCCCAATGTATAGTCAAATTTCTCTCTAATCGATTTAAAATTCAGAGAGACATTTTGATTAAGGAAATCATTCTTCACATTGCGTGTATATTCTTCCGCTATCACATTATAATTTCCTTCAGCATCTTTATTGTATGCCTTGCGGTCAGTTTCAGAATGATTGTTACGTACATTATAAGTTAATTGCAAAAAATTGTTTCTACCCAAAGGCTCTACATACGAAACAAATGCACGCCAATTATAACCTTTGTCATCTTGCAATGACTTTTGATCCCTGATCGAATCATTCTTAAGAGGGTCTGCATAGATAGAATGAGAGTAATCATAACCTTCGCTATCCGAATTATTCAGACCTCCCGAAAAACTGAAACTCAATACTCGTCCCTGACTATTCAACTTACGACTGATATCAAGGTTACCACTCAAAGAAAGCCCTTTCCCATCAACCGTATTCCAAGACGATTCCTTGTAATTTCTCTCAGGATTATCGGCAAATGAAGTTTCACTCTCTGCTGTCTGATCATTTATGTTCTTATTGTATTGAATATTGGGTCTGAAAACGATCTTTGTTAATGAATCGGGAGTCCATTCGAAGCGAAAATTTGCACCGAAATTATCACTTTTATTATTCCCAAGAGAATTTCCGTTTTGTGTTTGGCTCGCTCCTGTAAATCTTCTGCTTGTAATACTAGACACATCATTATCAACAGAGCCATACCGAACATTTCCGCCATATTTTAGCTTATCCGAATACTCAGTAGCAAAGTTAAACCCTCCATTCAGTGTTTTTGCGACTCCATTGTTCGCTCCGAATCTCAATCGTCCTCCGCCTCGTCCACTAAATGCACTCGAGGCAAAATCTGAGAAACTGGCATTATTTGTATTATTTAATCCTCCTAACAGTGTAAACTGAGTATTATCGCGCATGTAGTTAAATACCCCATTTGCCTCATAACGCTTTTTACTTCCGTAGCCGACATAAGTATCGCCCATAAAACCCTGCTTCATACCTTTCTTTATCGTTAGATTGATCACGGTTTCGTCATCACCATCATCAAAGCCGGTCATCTGAGACATGTCAGATTTACGATCAAGCACCTGAAGCTTATCTATAATATTAGCGGGCAAACTTTTAGATGCAACTTTGGGATCATCGCTGAAGAATTCTTTTCCGTCCACAAGGAATTTCTTTACTTCCCTTCCGTTGATCGTTATTTTTCCATTCTCATCTATTTCAGCACCGGGCATTCGTTTTATCATATCTTCTACCACATCGCTTTGCTGGGCTTTATACGAGTCGGCATTGTATTCTATGGTATCGCCTTTCACTTGTACCTCTATAGCCTTAGCTTCCACTACAGCCTCCCCAAGCATAATAGCATCTTCCTTCATGTATATATCTCCAAGGGACACAGACTTTTGGACATTTGCTTTGAAGTACTGATCAGTATATCCGATAAATGATATTTGAGCAATATAGCGTCCTTGTCTGACTCCTATACTGAATTTTCCTTTCTCGTCCGTCACAGTACCAGTTACATAGGCACTATCTTTAGCATTTAGGATTCTTATACTGGCCATCTCTATCGGCTCTTTCATTTCATTGTCGAATACTGTTCCTGTTATCGCTGTGGTCTGCGATTGTGCACTCAATCCTAAAAATGCACATAGAAATAAAAGTATGGGGATATTCCTTTTCATTTTCCTTTTAATTATTTTTGACTGATTTCTGTGACTGGCAAAACATTAAAAGGTTTAATTATATTTCTATTTTTTATAAATCTTTTTATTTTACTATCTTTTTATATCTTTATAAAAGAAGAAACAGCAAGGATAATCTTTCTGAAAAAGAGTTATCTTTGTATCGAATATAACCTACTTAAAAGAAAAATAAAAAGCTTTACCGCTTCACTATATGGCAAAAAAAACAGTCAGGAAAAAGAAAACTCAAGATAAAAGAACCTCTTTCATCGAATTCATAAAAAAAGAGCGTACAAAATTCTTATTGGGAGTCTGCCTCTCATTTTTTGGGGCATACATACTACTGGGAGAAATATCATTTTTCTTTACAGGAGCTGCCGACCAAAGCAAGGTAACAAATAAATTCTTTCTTGATCTTATTTCTCACAAACAGGAAATAAGCAACTGGACAGGCGTTGTAGGTGCATTCGTAGCAGAAAAGCTTATAAACAATTGGTTTGGAGTATTCTCCTTGCTTATACCTGTATATCTCATCCTGATGGGCTTGAAGCTGATGCGTGTCGTCAACATTTCGGCTATCCGTTCATTCCTGCTTATGGCTTATGCACTTGTGTGGGGTTCTATTACATGTGCTTTTATTTCCAGACTGATAAACGACGGAAGCAACATCCTTTGGGGTGGTCGTCACGGAATGTGGGTAGAAAGAATACTGGAAGCCGCATTGGGTATACCGGGCGTTATTATGATTATCATTCTTCTACTCATTATATTCCTTATCATTACGAAGAAAGCTTCTATGGAATTCTTCCGTGGTCTATTTAAGAACCCACTAAAAAACTCTAATCAGGAGGAAGAAGATATAATTGAAGAGGAAGAAGAGGTATATGAAGAAGAGCTTCCGGCTGAAGAAAAGAAAAGCTGGTTTAGCTTTCTAAGGAGAAAGAAAAAAGAGGATGATCAATCGCCTGAAACGGAGGACTTCGGAGAGGACTTCATATTGCCTACAGCTACAGCAAAGGATAAGAAAGCAAAGGACAAGCCGGCAACTTCGATGAAGATAGACAACGACTTCGAGATTGTTATCCCTGAGGATGAAGAATTTACTCCTACACAAAACACATTTACTCCTTCGGTAAATCCTCAGCCGCTTACAAATACGGAAAATGTTCCGGACTTCTTGCCCGAAGGCGAAGAGATGGAAGAATACGATCCCACCAAAGATCTATCCAACTTCCATTTTCCATCTACAGAATTGCTGAAAATATATGACATGACAGGCAAAGGAGTGGATATGGAGGAACAGAATGCCAACAAGAGTAAGATCATCACGACCTTACAAAATTATGGCATCGAGATCACATCCATCAAAGCGACTGTAGGACCTACAATCACCTTATACGAAATAGTACCAAAAGCAGGTGTACGTATCTCTAAGATCCGCAACCTCGAAGATGACATAGCTCTTAGCCTCTCAGCTCTGGGTATACGTATTATTGCCCCTATGCCGGGTAAAGGAACAATAGGAATTGAGGTTCCGAACAAAGACCCTCAGATAGTATCTATGCAGTCTGTAATTGCGTCTCGCAAATTTCAGGAATGTGCTTTCGATCTCCCCGTTGCTTTAGGGAAGACAATCACGAATGAGATTTTCATGTTCGACCTATGCAAAATGCCTCACTTACTGGTAGCAGGAGCAACAGGACAAGGAAAATCGGTAGGTTTGAATGCCATAATAACTTCGTTACTATACAAAAAGCATCCGGCCGAAATGAAGATGGTGTTGGTTGACCCAAAGATGGTGGAGTTCAATATTTATTCAAGAATAGAGAAACACTATCTGGCAAAACTTCCAGACGCAGAAAAAGCGATTATCACCGATGTTACCAAAGTGACTCAGACGTTAAACTCTCTGACTAAAGAGATGGATGATCGTTATGAGCTGCTTATGAATGCGGGAGTGCGTAATATAAAAGAATACAATGAGAAGTTCCGCAAACGCCGACTAAACCCATTGAAAGGACACCGCTTTCTCCCCTATCTGGTTATTATCATCGACGAGTTTGGCGACCTGATAATGACTGCCGGAAAAGAGATAGAAATGCCTATCGCCCGCATTGCCCAAAAGGCTCGTGCCGTAGGTATGCACATGGTGATCGCAACACAGCGTCCGACAACAAATATCATTACAGGAACTATAAAAGCGAACTTCCCTGCCCGTATGGCTTTCCGTGTCACTTCGCAGATCGACTCCCGCACGATACTTGATATGTCAGGTGCCAATCAATTGATCGGACGTGGAGACATGCTCTTCTCACAGGGCAGCGACCTTGTACGTATCCAGTGCGCCTTCGTCGACACTCCTGAAGTAGAGGGCATAGCTCAATATATAGGAAACCAACAGGGTTATTCGAGCGCATTCGAACTACCTGAATATATAGGAGAAATGGGCGAAGACAAAGTTGGAAATATCGACCTCAACGATCGAGACCCACTATTTGAAGAAGCTGCACGTCTTCTCGTAGTTCACCAGCAAGGATCTACATCGCTAATACAGCGTAAATTCTCTATCGGGTACAACCGTGCAGGTCGTCTGATGGATCAACTGGAAGCAGCAGGGATAGTAGGACCAACGCAAGGAAGCAAGGCTCGTGATGTTCTTATTGCTGACGAATACAGTTTAGAACAGAAGTTAAATTCATTTGGCTAAGCCTCCTTAATGGTCAATATCATTCTGCCGAAAAAAGAATAGGCTAGTTTAATATTTAAACCTTTAATGAACAACAAAGTCAAAAAGGCTAAACAATATAACAAAAGATGAAAACAAAGTTACTTTCCCTTATATCACTGTTAGTATTCACGTTGAGTATTTCTGCACAAGATGCACGCTCGATCTTAGATAAAGCCGCCGAAACATACAATAAGGCCGGAGGAGTCGTAGCAAGCTTTACTTTAGACTCTAAAGACACAAAGGCTAAACTGGTTTATAGTTACGATGGTAAGGCTTATATGAAGGGAGACAAATTCAAGATAGAAATACCCGATGCTATTACTTGGTTCAACGGTAAAACACAATGGGTGTATGTAAAAGATACTGAAGAGGTAAACATCAGCAATCCTACAGGTGCAGAGCTACAAGGAATAAGCCCTTCTATGCTTTTCAGCATTTATAAGAAAGGCTATAATCTATCCTACAAAGGAGAAAAAAGAACAGGAGGAAAAACCGTTTTGGAAATAGAACTGATTCCCCAAAAGAAGAATGCAGACATCACCAAAATATTGGTACAAATAGATAAAGCCAGCAATGTATTCTCAAAGATCACGTTAACAGATAAAGCCGGCATACAAAATATCTTATCTATAAAAAGCTATCAAACAGGAACTAATATTTCCGATGCTACTTTTTCTTTCAATAAGAAAGATTATCCTAGTGCAGAAATAGTAGACCTTAGATAACATAGATTGTGTTTATCATTACATAGAAAATACGAACCGAATAACCTTTGAGGATATAAGAAAATTCTATATCTTTGTGTAAAATATAAACAAAATATATAAAAATATAAAACATGAACGAAAAAGTACGTTGCCTCATTATTGGCTCAGGACCTGCGGGATATACTGCAGCTATTTATGCGTCGAGAGCAAATCTTTCTCCGGTACTATATGAAGGAATACAACCCGGAGGACAATTAACAACAACTACCGAGGTTGAAAACTTCCCGGGATACCCTGAAGGTATTACCGGCCCCGAACTAATGGAAGACCTAAAAAAACAAGCTACACGCTTTGGCGCTGATATACGCTTTGGCATAGCTACAGCGGCAGACTTCTCTTCTCATCCGCACAAAGTAACTATCGACGGCGAAAAGGTGATTGAAGCAGATACTGTTATTATAGCAACAGGTGCCAGTGCCAAATACTTAGGTCTATCAGACGAAACTAAATATGCTGGCATGGGTGTTTCTGCTTGTGCTACATGCGACGGATTCTTCTATCGCAAGAAGGTTGTAGCCGTTGTTGGTGGTGGAGACACTGCTTGTGAAGAAGCTATCTATTTGGCTGGACTAGCCGAGAAAGTGTATCTGATTGTACGTAAAGCACATCTACGTGCATCGAAGGTGATGCAAGACAGAGCTATGCAAAATCCTAAAATAGAGATCTTATTCGAATGTAACGCTACAGGACTATTTGGCGAAAATGGCGTAGAAGGTGTACATGTAGTAAGACACCTAGGTGAACCAAACGAAGAAAAGTTCGATATCAAAATCGACGGATTCTTCCTTGCTATAGGACACAAGCCAAATACTGACATATTCAAGGCGCAGCTTAACCTCGACCCTGTAGGATATATCATTACAACACCAGGTACTCCGAAAACAGGAGTAGAAGGCGTTTTTGCCGCAGGAGATGTAGCCGACCCTATATATCGTCAAGCGATTACAGCCGCCGGAAGTGGTTGTCAAGCTGCGATAGAAGCAGAAAGATACTTAAGCGAAAAAGGCCTGTAAGGCATCTATATACTAAAAAAGAAAATCCGGATCGTACGATCCGGATTTTCTTTTTATATATCATTCTATTAAGAATTACCTTCTCATATTCGGCATTTTGCCACCTTTCATCTGAGTCATCATCTTCATCATCTTACGAGTTTGGTCAAACTGCTTGATAAGCTTATTCACCTCTTGGATAGATGTTCCGCTACCTTTAGCGATACGCTCACGACGGCTTCCGTTCAGGATCTCAGGAGTTGAACGCTCTTTGGGTGTCATCGAATAAATGATAGCTTCGATACTCTTGAAAGCATCATCGTCAATATCCATATCTTTAATAGCCTTACCAACTCCCGGAATCATAGATGCCAAATCCTTCAGGTTACCCATCTTTTTGATTTGCTGTATTTGTCCGATAAAGTCGTTGAAGTCAAACTGGTTCTTTGCTATTTTCTTTTGTAGGCGACGAGCTTCTTCTTCATCGTATTGCTCCTGTGCTCTTTCTACGAGTGAAACGATGTCACCCATACCCAAGATACGGTCTGCCATACGCTCAGGGTGGAATACATCCAATGCATCCATCTTTTCGCCTGTACCCACAAACTTGATTGGCTTGTCTACAACCGAGCGGATAGAAAGCGCAGCACCACCACGCGTATCACCATCGAGCTTGGTAAGCACTACCCCGTCGAAGTTGAGCCTGTCATTAAATTCCTTCGCAGTATTCACCGCATCCTGTCCCGTCATGGAGTCTACCACAAAGAGAATCTCATCAGGTTTCACAGCATCTTTAATCGCTGTGATCTCTTTCATCATCTCCTCATCAATAGCCAGACGACCGGCGGTATCGACGATGACAAGGTCATTGCCGTTTTGCTTTGCATGCTTAATTGCATTTTGAGCGATCTGTACCGGGTTCTTGCTTCCCTCTTCCCAATATACAGGAACTTCGATTTGCTCTCCTAATATCTTCAACTGTTCGATCGCAGCAGGACGGTAAACGTCTCCGGCTACAAGTAACGGATTCTTACCTTTCTTAGACTTCAGCATCTTGGCAAGCTTACCAGAGAAAGTAGTCTTACCCGAACCTTGAAGACCCGACATAAGGATTACAGCCGGATTGCCTTTCAGATGAACATCTGTAGCGGTTCCACCCATCAAGGCAGCAAGTTCGTCATGAACTATCTTTACCATCAATTGCTCAGGCTTAACGGCAGTAAGCACATTCTGCCCCATTGCCTTTTCCTTCACAGTCTCGGTAAACTGTTTTGCTGTCTTATAGTTTACGTCGGCATCTAATAAAGCACGGCGAACATCCTTTAGGGTTTCCGCAACATTTATTTCGGTGATTTTACCTTCACCCTTCAGTATCTTAAACGAGCGCTCTAATCTATTACTTAAACTTTCGAACATATTATATGGTTGTTATTTATAATCAATTTACATGGGTGCACAAAGATATAAACTTTTGGTATAAAGTGAAAAACTCACTATGCTTTTCTTATATTTGAAGTCACAAAGAATGATTATGTCAGCACTATGGAATCCGTGGCACGGCTGTCACAAGATAAGCGAAGGTTGCAAACACTGCTATGTGTATCGTGGTGATGCAAGACGAGGCATAGACAGCACGATTGTAACCCAAACAAAAAACTTCGATGTACCCATCCGGAAAAAGAGAAACGGAGAATACAAAATACCATCCGGCACAGAAGTATACACCTGTTTCACATCCGACTTCTTTAACAAAGACGCAGACCAATGGCGTCCCGAAGCTTGGCGAATGATACGGGAACGAAGCGACCTAACCTTTCTGATGATAACCAAACGCATCGATCGGCTGACAGTAGGACTACCCGACGACTGGGGTGATGGCTACGACAATGTCACTATTTGCTGCACGGTAGAGAATCAGGACAGAGCCGATTACAGGCTGCCTATTTACAAAGCTGCTCCCATCAAACATAAAATGATTATATGCGAACCTCTCTTGGAAAGGATAAACCTGAACCCTTACATAGGGTCATGGGTAGAGCATATTACAGCCGGAGGCGAATCGGGTCAAGATGCACGACCATGCAATTTCGACTGGATTATGGAACTACACGAACTATGTATAGCGAATAACATATCATTCTGGTTTAAGCAAACCGGTTCGCGACTGATAAAAGATGGCAGGCTCTATAATGTTCCCAGAAGACTGCAACATGCTCAGGCACGCAAAGCCGGAATCAACTATAAACCATAAAAAGTATCGACAAAAGCCTAAAAAGTGACAATTCAGCTAAAAATATATCCACTAAATATCAGCCACTTACAATCAAAAAGTGACAAAAGTGACACTTTTAATCATGTTTTAAAGTGTCACCTTTTGTCACCCTGTTATATCAAAGAACTCTCTCTTATTAGATAAACTTTATAGCTGAAAATGCAAAAAGTAAATCAAGACAGATAGTTCTTATATAAGCTTACAATAGAACGGATCAGAATTTATATCCTACACTGATATATGCAGCCCGATTTTTGATTTTAGTATCTTTAAATACTTTGGTTAATCCATGATCGGCACCAAGGCTAACATTTATTTTATTTAAAAATTCAACACCTACAGCTCCGCCAATTCCAAAATCGAAACGATTGGTATCATCCCCAAAGAAATCCTGATCTTCAAATAGTTTTGCATCCGATTTTATTTTTCCGCCTACTCCATAAGCCAAATACGGCCCTGCACGGAATACGAGTTTAGTCCCGGGTGTTAAATCTAGTTTATACCCAGCATGTATAGGCAATTGAATATACATCGAATTATAGGTAACTTTATCCTTCGTGCCGGAAACATTAACCGGTACATTTTTACCCTTGGTCCCTTTCGTTGTAAACTCAAGTCCCGACATCAAATAAAAACTACTTGGCAATGCAAGCTCGGCAGTTAGCCCAATATTGAAACCAACCTTATTATCATCATCTACATTTTGCAACTCGGACAAATTCATTCCGGCCTTTACTCCTAGAGATACAGGCAATTGTGCAAACATACTAACGCTTGTTACCAAAGCAACAAGCAAAGCAAAAGAAATTTTAATAATTCTCATAATATTAATAAATTAGTTCTGGTTCTTAAGCACCCTAAATTAGACAAATAATTCTATTTGACAAAAAATCGGATATAAAGAAAGCTTCATCAGCACCATGTTTTTTATTGTATATACCGTAAAAAAGCCGACGGACTTCGTCACCCCAGTATAATAAAACCTTTATTTAAAAGATGTAAAAAGTTATCAAGAATAATTTTATTCTGACTACTTTAGCAATCTAAATGTATAACGATATAAATTAATAGCCAGATGAACACTCTTTTATTTTTAGGAAACTTAGGAACCGGAGAAATCATCATCATTGCCATTGTTGTTTTACTATTGTTTGGAGGAAAGAAAATTCCTGAACTCATGAAAGGATTGGGTAAAGGAGTAAAAAGCTTCAAAGATGGTGTAAATGGCCTTGAAGACGATATAAACGGAACTTCTGAAAACAAGTAATAATTTCTCAGAAAATTATTCTTTTGATATAGGCCCGGATTAGTTATAATCCGGGTTTTTCGATTTGTAAACAAAAGCGTTTTATTTCTGTTTTAAGTAATATGGATATATGTATAGATTTTGACGGGACATGTGTAACACATGAGTTCCCGAATATAGGAAAAGATATTGGCGCAATCCCTGTTTTGAAAGAACTAACGGATAAGGGGCATCGGCTGATACTCTTTACGATGCGCAGCGACCGCAAAAAGAAGAAAAAAATAAATGGCGAGGAGGTCATCGTTGAAGAAAACGTACTGACAGAAGCCGTAAAATGGTTTGAAGATAATGGCATACCTTTGTATGGCATCCAAAAAAATCCGACTCAACGGTTTTGGACATCATCGCCCAAGGCTTATGGACATCTTTACATAGATGATGCGGCTTTGGGTTGTCCGCTTGTTTTGGATGATCCCACATCTGATAGACCCTATATAGATTGGGTTCGAATAAGGGAAATACTGGTGGATTCGGGTGTTTTATAAATAAAGCAAATTATAAAAAGGAATTACTCTCGGATTCTCATTTTCCTTTTTTTACCACAGAGTAAAAAGTGTCACACAGAATTCTTTCAATACAAGAAATAAGTCATTATTTTTTACCAACTACTTAATTACTGTATAAAATGGGCAGAAGAATATTATTTATCATCTTAATGTTTGTTTCTCTAGACTCTTTCGGTCAAGAGAAAATGGCTTTACGCACTGATGAGGCGAATGTATACTTTAAGGAAGCAGAAGTTGCTGCAAAGAAAAGTAAGAACCTTTGGGGTAAAAATATCTTTGGTCCTATAATGTTGATTAATCCGGCAACGAAAGAAATCTATGCGAATGTACAAGACTCGTTAGGCGAACTAAAACAAGACAATCATATCTATACCGGAATTTTCTCCAAAAAGGAAAATATAGCTAATACTTCTATCCGATGGAACGGAACAGATTGGGCTACAGTGATGCTGCCTTTGCCCGAAAATAAATATGATCGAATAAGTTTATTGCTTCATGAACGGTTCCATGTTGTACAACCGGAACTGGGGTTTAGCCAAAGTAATGGCAACTGTGCTCATCTTGACAGTAAAGATGGCCGTATATACTTGCGATTAGAATTAGAGGCTCTAAAAAAAGCAGTTTCGGCATCTACAACATCCCAGATTAGTGAGCATGTGACGAATGCATTTATATTCAGAAAATACAGGCAATCTCTTTTCTCCGGGGCAGATACCGAGGAAAATAAATTAGAGCTCAATGAAGGCCTTGCCGAATATACAGGCGAAGCAAGTTGTGGAAGGCCCGAAAAACAAAAGGGAGAACACTTCGTGAAGAACATTGATAGATCTATGAAAAATCCCACTTTTGTACGCTCTTTCGCCTATCAGACGATCCCTGCTTATGGTTATCTATTGGATAAGAGGAAGCAAGGCTGGAACAGAAGTATAAATGATAATACCAATCTCAGTAATTTTCTTATTGATGCTTTTCAAGTGAAAATTCCTTCAAATTTGAAGGATGTCGTAAGCCAAATCGCGAACTCATATAATGGCACGGAGATTACAAATGAAGAGATAATCCGCGAAGAAAAAATTCAGAAACTTATAGTAGAATACAAATCCAAATTTATCGAACAGCCTCATTTCGAAATAAGATTGGAAAAAATGAGGATAAACTTTGACCCTCGTAACATTATGCCTCTTGAAAATAAAGGGACTGTATACCCTAACGTTAGAGTTATAGATGAATGGGGCACATTAACAGTTACCGATGGAGCATTAGTAAGTTCGGATTGGAAAACAATCACAATAACAAACCCGACCAATATGGATGGATATAAATTATCGGGTAATGGTTGGACGTTAGAGCTAAACAAAGGGTACTCACTAGTTATTACAAACGGAAACTTTGGTTTGAAAAAAGATTAAAAACATTAAGATGAAAAAGATATTGATGGGGCATAATTTCAAGCGGGAAGATTTTGCCGGACTTGAAGGAAAGTTTATCATTATATACCCCGAAAACAAGCTATTCACAAAAGATGAAATTTTGGAACGGATATCCGACATAGACGTATTCGTCCCTAATTTTTCGTTTCAGACAGATGCAGAGATTATAGATAAGGCAAAAAACCTAAAACTGATAGCCAACTATGGCGTAGGGTATAACAATATAGATGTGGAATACGCAGCCTCGAAAGGCATTGCCATAACCAATACTCCCCAATCGGTACTAGAGCCCACAGCCGAGTTGTGCTTTGCCCTGATGATGGCAACAGCTCGTAAAGTAGCTTATTACAATCACAAGCTCCACTCAGGCGTCAGACTCGATTGGAGTATATATGGAGATTTGGGTGTTTCGCTTTATGGGCAAACGCTTGGTATATATGGCATGGGGCGTATCGGGCAGGCGGTTGCACGCAGAGCCATAGCATCGGGCATGAACATCATTTATCATAATAGAAACAGGCTGCCAAAAGACATTGAAGAGAAGTATAACGCCACCTATGTAGATTTCGACACACTCCTCAAAGAGTCAGACGTGGTATCGCTTAATGCACCTGCTACACCCGACACTTATCACCTGATGGGAGAATCCGAATTCAAGAAAATGAAAAACAGTGCTATACTTATCAATACTGCCCGTGGGCAACTGGTAGACGAGAAAGCCCTTGCCACAGCCTTGAAAACAGGAGAAATATATGCGGCAGGTCTTGATGTGTTCGAAAAAGAACCTAAGATTTATCCGGAACTATTGGAGCTCGATAATGCCATTCTGTCCCCTCATGCCGGAACAGGCACTTATAGCGCACGGCGGGATATGGCTCACGAAGTGGTAAAAAATATAATTAACTTCTTTGAAGGAGGGCAAATAGATAAGGTGAATTAGTTACAATTCATCTTTCTTTATTTTATTCAGCAGCCCATCGCAAGAGTCTTCCAGCAGATCGAGAACCAGCTCGAAGCCGTCAGCGCCCGAATAGTAAGGATCGGGTACGTGATCGTGTACAAAGTCTTGCGAAAAATCCATCATACGGTATACTTTCTTTTCCGATTCCAAGTCGGGTGCTAGTCGCATTACATCACGATGATTATTGTCGTCCATCACCAAGATAAGATCAAAGCGATCGAAATCATTAACCGTGAACTTACGAGACAAAGAATCCAGTGTATACCCTCTCCGAGTTGCATGCTTTCTCATTCGCAAGTCGGGCAATTCATCGATATGATATCCTGACGTTCCCGCCGAATCAACCGCAATCTTATCACTTAACCCCTGCTCTTTTACCATCGTCTTGAAAATTCCTTCCGCAGCAGGAGAACGGCAGATATTTCCTAAACAGACGAAGAGTACTTTATATTCCTTTTGATTGTCAATATTTTGCATTTATTCTTTCGTTTTGGTTTATATTAATCGATTAATAACGATTTATACAAAGATATAATTATTTGCCTAGTACGCTAATTAAAGCACTTTTTTAGAACAGATGACAGATAAATTTCGTTCGGAGATTGATATGTAGATTTTGTTAATATTAAGTAATCAGAAAAAAGGTTAGTATCTGCACATTCTTTTTGTCATACTCAGGTAACGAAGTTCCTATATTTAGCAACAAAGATCCTTCCTCCGTCGGGATGACAAAAGAGTAACATGAAATAAAGACTTTTATAAATAAACTATTATCTGAGAATCAGATATAATACTCTGCCATATCAATCAGCCCTGCACGCATCGCATATTTTGTTGCTTCGTGCACATTATTTACCTCCAGCTTGCGGAAGATATTCTTACGGTGGGTAATGATAGTATGAAAGCTCAGATTGCGATTCGCCGCAATTTCTTTTGTGGTACGCCCTATGGCTATTTCTTTCAGTATTTCTTTTTCTGTAGAGGTCAATATATGATCCACAGTATCGGTAGGTGCTTTCTGTGCTTGCAGTAATTGGTTGGCAACCCTTGCACAAATAAAACGTTCGCCCCTTAATACATGAGCCAGCGCAATATTTATCTCGTCGAGCCCCGACGACTTGAGCACAATACTGTAGGCTTCACTTGTAGATGTCAATCTGCGCAGAAACTCATAGCTCAATTCTTCGGAGAATAATAACCAATTTACATGCGAAAAACGATAACCTACATTCAGCAAATCATCTACGCTTATAAAATCAGACAGGGTATAATCCAGTATCACAACGGCTTCGGGGTGAGAGCTCAACAATCTTACCAATTCGGATTTACTTTCCGTGAGAAGTACCGAAGAGGCTTTTTTTGTCTCACCTACCAGCGTCTCCATCCCGATACGGGTTATACCTTGCCGGTCTACGATTATAACATCTTTCTGTTCCATTTATTCATTTGATGCAAAGAACAGTAAAGTTAGTTATTTCTGCTTAAAAAACTTATAAAAAAATAGCATTTGATAATCAATTGCGTTATTCCAGTATTCACCGGTATGTCCTCCCGGACGAACGATATAATCATGATTGATATTTCGGTATACCATTTCTTTGTGCAATTGCTCGTTTACCTGATAGAAGAAGTCATCTGTTCCGCAATCGAAAATAATAGATAACGAACCCGGTTCTATCTTATCCAGTTGATTGATTACCGTATGACTATTCCACAACTCGGAGTTTTCTTTATACGAACCTATACGCAGTTTCATATCCCAGTTGTTTGGAAAAGGACGTATATCTACACCTCCGCTCATCGACCCGCATGCACCAAAAACATCGGGATGGTTTATACCTAGCCACAAACCCCCATGACCACCCATGCTAAGCCCTGTTATCGCACGGCCTTTGGGTGAGGTAATTGTTTTATAATTTTGGTCGATATACTGCACCAATTCTTTGCTCACATAGGTCTCAAACTGAAACTTAGGATCGATAGGGCTATCCCAATACCAACTATTTTGTCCATCGGGGCAAACAACGATCATCCCCAATCGGGTAGCATCTTGCGGTAGTGTTGGTTTGAGCGACACCCACGAATCATAACGCCCCGAGTAGCCATGCAGAAGATACAGCACAGGATATTTAACCGTACCATCCTTCTTATATCCATCAGGAAGAATTATTACATTTTTAATACTTCGGTTCATTTTAGGACTGAATACCTCAATTGTATCCACAGTCTGAGCCTGTACAGAACACAAAGCAAAGATTGCAAGTAAAAATAAAAGAGCTTGTTTTTTCATAATATTTTAGTCAATAATTATAGTTCATGCTTCGTCAAGAAGTTTGCAATAGCCTGCTCTACATACTCCTCTCCTCTTTTCATCGATTCCTCCAGGGAAACACTTTCAGGTTTAATCGGAATTATAAAATCAAAGACAGAAGCATACAACTCCTGCGCTCCTTTTTCCAGATCTCCTGCAATAGCTATTACTTTTTTCCCTTCTGCTCGTGCTAGTTGAGCTACACCATAAGGTGTTTTGCCATATTGGGTCTGAGAATCGATTTTACCTTCACCGGTAAATACCACATCAGCCTTTTTTATTGCAGCTTTAAGATTAGTATAGTCTATTACAATATCGATCCCTTTCTGCAAACGTGCATTTGTAAACGTTAGCAATCCGGCTCCCAGACCTCCTGCAGCACCGGCTCCCGGTACACCCTTCACGTCTCTGCCCAGTTGATTCTTTATCACTTCTGCATACTGTAGCAAGGCATCGTCGAGCGCACTTACCATTTCCGCAGTAGCTCCTTTCTGCGGTGCGAAAACAAAAGAGGCTCCGTTTTCTCCACACAAGGGATTGGATACATCACAGGCTACCTCAATATCTATATCTTGCAATCGCTTATCTATAGATGAGACGTCTATCTTCGCCAATTCTCGGAGAGCTAATCCGCCAAACGGCAGATCTTTATTTTCCTTATCAAGAAATCTGACCCCTAACGCTTGGGCGAAGCCTGCGCCACCATCATTGGTAGCGCTACCTCCTATTCCCAATATTATTTTTGTTACACCTCTGTTGAGACAAGCCTTAACCAACTCACCTGTACCGTATGTAGTGGTCACAAGTGGATTGCGGCTACCGTTATCTATCAAGTAAAGCCCACTTGCCGAAGCCATCTCAATAACGGCAGTAGATCCATCACCCAGAATTCCATATTTAGCAGAGACTGCCGATCCCAACGGACCCGTTACAGGCTCTTCATATATCTTACCGTCGGTAGCATCTACCAAAGATTGCACAGTTCCCTCTCCTCCATCTGCCATTGGTATTTTGATGCATATTGCTTCAGGGTAGATTCTTTTTATACCTCTTTCCATCGCATCACACACTTGCTTGGCTGTCATGGAACCTTTAAACGAATCGGGAGCTAATACAAAAATTGGGTTTTTCACAGATTAGCAACTTCGCAGATTTACTTCACTCTTGTCCAGACCTGTGTTCTTCCAAAAGCTGAAATACCTACATAGCCTCTTACTTTCAGTTTATCGTTTCCGTCAAGCGATACCGTACATTTGTACAGTTTGCCATTCGAAGGGTCTAGTATCTTTCCGTCACTATATTCTTTGCCATCTTTAGATAAACCTTTTAGAATCTCAAGACCAAGAACCGGCTTGTCTTTATCAGCCCCCGAACAGTCTTTACATTTTATATCTTTCTTGGCAGGATTGAGTATCTCGATCACTTTTCCATAGATTTTACCACCACGTTCGGTAATTTCTACAATCGATTTAGCTTCTTTGGTTTCATCATCAAATGTTTTCCATTTACCAACCACAGATTGTGCATTTGCAGTAAGTATAGAAATAAAGAACGCCGACAGCAATATTAGTTTTAATTTCATACAATAATTTTTTAATTGGTTATTCGTTTGCGAAAATAGTCAAAAATAAAGAATAGTTTATTTTGAAACTTTCTAAAAGTGAAGTCTGAAATAATAAATATTGTAAAGAGATTTAGTTCTCCTCCTTTTCTTGTTGTTTTCCAAAAGATTTCTTCACCCACCGAGGAACAATCAATGCCCCCACCAACAGGTAATTATAATAGGTAAGCAATCGCCACAAGAGGATCATCAACGGCACAACCCCTACTAATGGTATAAATTCGCTCAGGTATTCTTTAAAGATAAACTCACTGAAACCGCTTCCTCCGGGTGTCGGACTTACTACCATCATAATCCACATCACAAACTGGCGGGCAAAGATAAGCAGGTTGTCATGCACAGTAAAGAATGCCATAAAGATAGCATTGACTACCAGGTATCGTGAACCCCAAGACAAGATGGTAGCGAGTATCAGAGGCCACCAAAAAGAGATGCCTTTTCCTCTTATTTCTCTCGAACTAATAACGAGATCATCGCCCGCCTTCACTGCACTTTTGTGCCATCGCCTCAAAAAAGGCAATCGAAAGAACTTAATAATAAGCCAGCGTATTGCCTGAGGTCTAAAAAACAGCCCAATTATCAGCAGTGTACACAGAATCATTTTTATAAGATAAGCAACTGCAAACAAAGCTAATACTCCGTTACCAAGGGCCGAATGATCGGAAAATAAAGTATCGAAAGGGATAAAAAGAAGTAGAATAGGAAATGTAACAACAAAGTACATTTCGTCGAGCAACAACGTAACAAAAACCATTGCCGTACTTCGCCCGACAGGAATTTTCTCTTTTGTCAAGAAAACAACAGCCATTGTAGAACCACCTACTACCGAAGGTGTTATTGCCGAACCGAATTCAGCCAATAGAGTGACTTTGATACATTGCATCCACGACAATTGTTTTTCGGTAAGATAGCGATAACGGATTGTAAAGCCGATATCACGCCCCAACATAAAACAAAAGGCAATACATATCCAGAATACAGTATGTTCTGTAATGGATATCTGTTTGAGATCAGACATATCAAACTCGCGGCTAAGCATGTATATGATAACTCCTATACCGATGAAGGTAGGGAGCAATATCTTCCATATACTAAATCCTTGAGATTCTTTTTCCATATTTAAAATCTGAAAACGTACAAAAATAAGAAAACATTTCGTCTTTTTCTTTTCTTTCGTACATTTACATAGCCGAACTCTTAATAACAAATGAACGATATGCAAAACAGAGTAGAAAAAGCAATCGCTTTATTCAACAGCGGTTATAATTGCGCTCAAGCTGTTTTTACAGCTTATGCGGATATATATGGTATCGATCCTGAAACAGCTCTGAAACTATCCTGTACATTCGGAGGCGGAATGGCCGGTACTCGCGAAATGTGCGGAGCTGTATCCGCCATGACAATGATAGCCGGGCTGGAGACAGGAACGGCAAAAGCCAACGATCAGGAAGGGAAACAATATTCATTTGATAAGGCACAATACCTAATGAATGAATTTAAGAAAGAAAACAAATCAGTCATCTGTCAGAATCTCTTACTCGAATTGGAGAAAGAACCCGAACCTGCCGATGGTAAAAAACGATGTTCTAAATTCATTAAGTTATCCGCCGAACTTATCGAAGAACATTTAATCAGAAAGAAATGAATTTTGCTCTACACTCGGAAAGGATAAAACTAAGAGCAATCTTAAAAACCGATACTGAGGCCATATACAATTATCGCTCGTTACCCGAAGTTGCCAAATATCAATATTGGGAACCTTTTACCATGGAACAAGCACACGATTTTGTCAGCCGATGCTGTAATCCTGATTTGGACGAAGAAGATCAATGGATAGGCTTGGCTATCGTGTATCAGGGAAAAGTGATAGGTGATTGCGCTTTCAATATTAGCGAAAATATAGCAGAAGTCGGTTGCAATATTTCGCCCGAGTATCAGGGTATGGGGCTCGCAAGAGAATCATTGAGTATTCTCATTCGTTATTTCCTTAAAAATAAAGATATAAAAGAAATAATAGGGATCACTGATTCAAGAAATATCGCTTCTGTCAGGTTGATGCAATCGTTGGGCATGGTTAAAGTTCCGGACTTCGAAACCCGGCTAGTTTGCAAAGGCGAAGATTGCATCGAACACAAATATGCTATAAGAATACATGATTGAACAATATATACAAAAGAGCAAAGCTTTTATTTTCCGCTTATGGGAGAAGTATAAAGGAGCAAAAAAGAAATACCAAATAGGGATTCCCATTTGTCTCATTCTTCTTGTGTGGTATATATTTTGTTTACCTTCTCCACTATTCCATGTACCATATAGTACAGTTGTATCCGACAGGCACGAAGAGCTACTTGGCGCACGTATTGCAGACGATCAGCAATGGCGTTTTCCCACAAGCGATTCTATCCCTGAAAAATACAAGATCTGTCTGATAGAGTTCGAAGATCAACACTTTCGTGCACATTGGGGAGTAAACCCTTTAGCAATAGCACGTGCTATAAAACAGAATATCAGCAGCGGAAAAATCAGGAGCGGAGCAAGTACCATCACCATGCAAACCATCCGTCTGTCTCGGAAAGAGAATCGTACATTCGGAGAGAAGTTTATAGAGATGATATTGGCTACACGACTCGAATTTTCATACTCCAAAGACGAGATACTCAACCTGTATGCATCTCATGCTCCGATGGGAGGAAATGTGGTAGGAATAGACGCTGCATCGTGGCGATACTTCGGACATCAGGCGGCAACACTATCATGGGCAGAAGCAGCAACCCTCGCCGTGCTCCCCAATTCTCCGAGCCTGATGCACTTCGGTAAAAACAGAGATAAGCTTCTGAACAAAAGAAACAAGTTACTGGAAACACTTCATCAGCGAGGTATTATAGAGAAAATAGACTACGAACTGGCAGTGGGCGAACCCTTACCCTTTCAGCCTTATGCACTACCCCAGATAACACCGCACCTCGTTACCCGCATATACAAAGAGGATGGAGGTAAACATATAACAACGACCATAGATAAATACCAACAGGAACAGACAGAATCTATCCTTAACCGCTGGAATGCTGAATTTGCCCAAAATGGAATTAAAAATATAGCAGCAATAGTTTTCGATGTAGAAAAGAATGAGGTTGTCGCCTATTGCGGGAACGTTGACTTCGAGAAGGATATCTCCGCCAATCAGGTAGACATTATACAAGCGCCTCGCAGTACAGGTAGTATACTCAAGCCTTTTCTCTATTGTGCTATGTTGCAAGAGGGAGAATTACTCCCCAATCAACTCCTACCCGACATACCGATCAATATCGGAGGGTTTGCGCCCAAGAACTTCAGCTTGCAATACGATGGGGCCGTTTATGCCTCCGAGGCCCTTGCACGCTCCCTGAACGTCCCGTTTGTAGTATCCCTTCGCAATTATAGTATACCCAAATTCTATAACCTGCTAAAAAAAGCGGGGATGACTACACTCAACCGTTCTGCCGACAACTATGGTCTGTCTCTTATATTAGGCGGTGCTGAAGGGAAACTATGGGATATAAGCTCTATGTACTTGAATATGGCGCAGCAATTAAACTTTTATAATGAGGACGGCAGATATTATGAAATGGGTCAACCCTCTTATATACTGAATAAAAATAATGGAGAAAAAGGAGACCTTATCAGGAATCCGTTATTTTCGGCAGGAGCAATCTGGCAAACATTCGACGCACTGACAAACCTGAACCGCCCCGAAGAAATAGACTGGCGATCGATACCATCTATACAAAAAATAGCATGGAAAACGGGAACCAGCTTTGGATTTCGTGACGGATGGGCTGTGGGCGTAAATCCCAAATATGTAGTTGGCGTCTGGGTTGGAAATTCTGACGGAGAAGGACGTCCCGGGCTAACAGGTGCACGTACTGCGGGCATGGTGATGTTCGACATATTCAGTTCATTACCGCAAAGCCGTTGGTTCGAAAGACCTGATCGAGATCTTGTAAGGGCAGAGATATGCCACGAAAGCGGATTCTTGAAAAGTATGAATTGCCCGGAAACAGAAATAGATACGATGTGGATTTGTAAAAAAGGACTGGAAGCAAAGCCATGCCCATATCATAAACTTGTCCACCTATCGGAGGATATGCGTTATCAGGTTTACGAAAACTGCGCAGGCAGTAGAGGTATTATACATACATCGTGGTTCATTCTGCCGCCATCGTGGGAATGGTACTACAAAGAGCAGCACCCTTCTTATCGTTCTCTACCTCCTTATTCACCCGAATGCATTAAAGATTCGGATGTAAAACCTATGGAGTTTATTTATCCTTTCCCTAATGCCCTTATTTCGCTACCTAAACAGTTGGATGGCTCTCCCGGACAACTTGTATTTGAGCTGGCTCATAGAAATCCTCAGAGCCGTGTGTTCTGGCATCTTGATGGGCAATATATAGGAGAGACTGAAATCTTTCACAAAAAAGAATATATTCCGGAAAAAGGAGAGCATACTTTGACCGTAGTAGACGATACCGGAGCTAGTCTTTCCACAAAATTCACAATAAAATAAAAAAATAAATACACCACAAAAAACCTATACAACAATCAGTTATATAATTAAATGAAAAATATTTTATTTTTTGCAGCATTTCTATGCAACGTTTTTAAAAGAAATGCATCTTTATAATATATTTTTTTAGAGACTTCTCAGCCTTCATACAAAACACAGTGTACAAAAACTATATTAAAAAGAAATCGCAATTTAAAATATGCCCATATTAAAAACTGCGATTTAAAAAATAAAAAAAGTATCCGGAACCCCAGATACTTTTTTTTCTTTTATATAAAAGAGTAATTTCTTACTCTTCTTCTTTTTTAGGTTCTTCTGCAACCGGAGCTTCTGGCGCAGCAGTTTCTTCAACTACCGGCAAAGTTTCTGGTGCAACTTCCAAAGCTTCTACTTCTTCAGCTTTTTCTACCTTTTCTGCTTTTTCAGCTTTCGCTTTTTTTGCAGTTTCTTTAGCTTCTACAGCAGGAGAATCATCCTCTTTTTTCTTCGAACGACGAGTTCTACCTTTAGATGCAGCTTTCTTCTCTTTCAACATGTTTTCGTTATAGTCTACTAATTCGATAAAACACATTGAAGCATTGTCACCTAAACGATTACCTGTCTTGATGATACGTGTATAACCTCCCGGACGGTCGGCTATCTTCTGCGAGATATTTTGGAACAGTTCTGTCACAGCAGCTTTGCTCTGAAGTTCCTGAAAAACCAAACGTCTCGATTGAGTTGTATCTTCTTTTGACTTAGTAATAATAGGCTCAACCACTTTTCTCAAAGCTTTCGCCTTTGCTACAGTCGTAAAGATGCGCTTATTAGGACTAAGTAACAAAGAAGTACACATATTGGATAACATCGCATTTCTGTGTGCACTTTTACGTCCTAAATGATTAATTTTTTTATTATGTCTCATGTCGCTTATTAATCTTTATCTAATTTATATTTAGAAATATCCATACCGAATGAAAGGCTCAGGCTATCCAATAACTCATCAAGCTCGGTAAGCGATTTTTTACCGAAGTTTCTGAATTTAAGAAGGTCATTCTTATTGAACTGAACCAATTCGCCAAGTGTTTCCACTTCTGCTGACTTCAGACAGTTAAGTGCACGAACCGAAAGGTTCATATCAGATAACTTAGTCTTAAGCAACTGGCGCATGTGCAGGATTTCTTCATCAAACTCTTCGTTACCATCTACTTCGTTTTGTTCAAGAAGAATCTTTTCGTCAGAGAACAACATAAAGTGATGGATAAGGATTTTAGCTGCTTCTTTCAAAGCATCTTTTGGATGAATAGACCCGTCGGTTGCTATTTCTATTACTAATTTCTCATAGTCCGTTTTCTGCTCTACACGATAGTTTTCTATCGCATATTTTACATTACGGATGGGAGTATAAATAGAATCGATAGCTATAACATTAACATCGTCGGACAGACTACGATTTTCATCAGCAGGTACATACCCACGGCCTTTGTTAATATTCAATTCTATTTGGAAGCTTGCACTTTTGTCTAGGTGACAAATTACAAGATCAGGGTTTAATACTTCAAATCCTGACAGATGCTTCCCTATATCTCCAGCTTTGAATACTTCGGTACCTGAGACAGTAATACTTACCTTTTCTGTTTCAATCTCTTCTACGATTTGCTTGAATCGAACTTGTTTCAAGTTCAATATTATATTCGTTACATCTTCTATAACACCCGGTACGGTTGCAAATTCATGTTCGACACCGTCGATTTTTATAGAAGTGATAGCAAAACCTTCAAGAGATGAAAGCAGAATACGGCGTAAAGCATTACCCACGGTAATACCATACCCGGGTTCTAACGGACGAAATTCGAATTTTCCGAAGAAATCATCCGCTTCTAACATCAATACTTTATCCGGTTTTTGAAATGCTAATATAGCCATGAATTTAATTAATTTTTAGAATACAACTCTACGATCAACTGTTCTTTAATGTTTTCAGGGATATCCGCTCTTTCAGGAAGATGTAAGAATTTTCCTGTCATCGTAGCTTGATCCCACTCGATCCAAGGGTATTTGCTATGGTTAAAACCAGATAGTGCTTCGCCTACTACTTCAAGTGATTTTGATTTTTCGCGAACACCTACCAATTGGCCTGGTTTTAGTGAATATGAAGGAATATTTACCACAGATCCGTCTACTACAATATGACGGTGAGAAACAAGCTGACGTGCTGCTGCTCTTGTAGGAGCTATTCCTAGACGGAATACAACATTATCTAATCTTGATTCTAACATCTGAAGTAATACTTCCCCTGTGATTCCACGTGAAGCAAGAGCTCTGTCAAACATATTACGGAACTGTCTTTCGAGTACTCCGTATGTATATTTTGCTTTTTGCTTTTCACGTAATTGAATACCGTACTCGGACGATTTCTTTTTTCTTCCGTTACCATGTTGTCCCGGAGGATAGTTCTTTTTTGAGAGAACTTTGTCAGGTCCGAATATTGGCTCTCCGAATTTACGGGCGATTTTTGATTTTGGTCCAGTATATCTTGCCATTTTCTTTCTAATTAATAATGAAATGAAGCTAAAATTGTGCAGCCGCGACTACAGAGAGGGTTTTTGTAATCAAATCACAATTTAAGATCCAATTTTTAAATTTGATTAAACTCTTCTGTGTTTTGGAGGACGACATCCGTTGTGAGGAAGTGGAGTAACGTCAACGATTTCTGTTACTTCGATTCCTGCTGCGTGGATAGTACGGATAGCAGACTCACGTCCGTTGCCCGGTCCTTTTACGTATACTTTCACCTTTCTTAGTCCAAGGTCAAATGCTACTTTAGCACAATCCTGTGCTGCCATCTGAGCTGCGTAAGGAGTGTTCTTTTTTGAGCTTCTGAAACCCATCTTCCCTGCCGATGACCAGCTGATAACCTGCCCATCATTGTTTGTAAGCGATATAATGATATTGTTGAAAGAAGAATGCACATGAGCCTGGCCAATTGCATCCACCTTAACATTTCTCTTTTTCGCTGCGACTGTTTTTTTTGCCATATCAAATTAATTATTTTGTAGCTTTTTTCTTGTTAGCAACAGTTTTCTTTCTACCCTTACGTGTACGGGCGTTGTTCTTAGTACTTTGACCTCTCAATGGTAAACCGATACGATGACGGATACCTCTGTAACAACCTATATCCATCAATCGCTTGATGTTTAGTTGTACTTCCGAACGCAAGTCTCCTTCTACTTTAAACTGAGCAGCGATGATTTCACGCACAGCTCCGGCCTGATCATCGTTCCAGTCTTTTACCTTGATATCTTTATCAATACCTGCTTCAGCAAGGATTTTGTTAGCAGAGCTACGTCCGATACCATAAATGTATGTCAAGGCAATCTCGCCTCTCTTATTTTGTGGTAAATCGACCCCAACTATTCTTATTGCCATATATTTTTTAGATTAATTTGCAAAATTAATAAATTATCCCTGACGTTGTTTGAACTTAGGATTTTTTTTGTTTATCACGTATAAGCGACCTTTTCTTCTGACAATCTTGCAGTCAGCAGTACGCTTCTTAATTGATGCTCTTACTTTCATATCTTATGTTTTTTTTATTTGTATCTGAATGAAATCCGTCCTTTTGTTAAATCATAAGGAGACATCTCTACACGTACCTTATCTCCGGGAAGTATTTTAATGTAATGCATACGCATCTTTCCTGAGATATGTGCTGTGATTTCGTGACCGTTTTCGAGTTCTACACGAAACATAGCGTTTGATAGTGCTTCAACTATAACTCCGTCTTGTTCTATTGCCGATTGTTTAGCCATAAATAAATAAAAGGTTTTTTAAATTGCGTTACTTCCTAAAACAGCTTCTACAAATTCAAATGTAGATAATATGTCTGCTTTTCCCTGACGAATAGCGACTGTGTGCTCAAAGTGAGCCGAAGGTTTACGGTCACGAGTTCTTATAGTCCACCCATCATTTTCGAAAACGACATTCTTGCTTCCCATATTAATCATCGGTTCTATGGCGATGCACATACCTTTTTTCAACAAAGGACCTGTACCGCGTTTACCATAGTTAGGAACCTCCGGTGCTTCGTGCATCTTGCGACCTATACCATGTCCAACCAGTTCGCGAACGACCGAATAGCCACGTTTCTCGCAATATGTCTGCACAGCCTCACCGATATCTCCTATACGATTACCTTCTACAGCTTTTTCTATACCCAAATAAAGAGATTCTTTTGTTGTCCGCAACAAAGCTTTCACATCTTCCGCAACTTCTCCTACACAAAATGTATAGGCCGAATCGCCACAAAATCCGTTCTTCTCAGTACCGCAATCAACAGAGATCACATCTCCATCTTTAAGAATATAATCAGTAGGGAAACCGTGTACCACCTGATCGTTTACCGAAGCACATATAGCACCCGGAAAATCTACGGTTCCCGGAGCACCCTTGTATCCTAAGAAAGAAGGGATTGCTCCGTGATCGTATATAAATTCTTTAGCAATTTTATCTAACTGAGCAGGAGTTACCCCCGGCTTAATATGTTTAGCTACCTCGCCCAGGGTCATACCCACCAGGCGGTTAGCTTCACGCATCAATTCAATTTCTTCGTCTGTTTTCAGGAATATCATTTATAAACCTCCTTAATAAGCTGCGATCGAACCCGAACGTCCTTTGATTCTACCAGATTTCAATAAGCCATCGTAATGTCTCATCAATAGGTGGCTCTCAATTTGTTGCAGTGTATCCAAAACAACTCCCACAAGAATCAGCAACGATGTTCCCCCAAAGAATTGAGAAAACTCACGGCTTACTCCAAAAGTACTTGCAAATGCAGGCATGATAGCAACCAACGCCAAGAATAATGATCCCGGGAATGTTATACGGGACATTATCGAGTCGATATAGTCTGCTGTCTTTTTGCCCGGTTTGATACCCGGAATGAAACCATTGTTGCGCTTCAGTTCATCTGCCATCTGCACCGGATTGATGGTAACAGCAGTATAGAACCATGTGAAAGCAATAATAAGTACGGCAAGTACAACATTGTATACTACACTTGTATGATCGGTAAAAGACCCTAGAAAACCTGTTTTATCGGTAGAGAATCCTGCAAACATAACAGGCACCATCATTATTGCCTGAGCAAAGATGATAGGCATTACGTTCGCTGCATTTACCTTAAGTGGAATATACTGACGAGCTCCGCCATATTGTTTGTTACCCACTACTCTCTTAGCATATTGAACCGGTATACGGCGAGTACCTTGTACCAGTAATATTGCTCCGCAAACAACCAGTAACAAAAATACTATTTCTGCCAAAAACATAACCAATCCTCCCGCAGGGTTGCTCAATCGTGAAGTAAATTCACCGATCAGCGCATGAGGAAGACGTGATATGATACCCACAAGGATAATGAAAGAAACACCATTACCTATACCTTTATCTGTGATACGCTCTCCTAACCATAGAACAAACATACTACCTCCCGCAAGAATAATTGTAGAAGGAATAAGAAAATCCCATGAAGAAGGGGCTGCAGGTCCTAACGCTCCCAACAGGTATGCAGGTCCTTGGAATACAAGGATTGCCACTGTCAGATAACGTGTATATTGGTTCATCTTGGTACGTCCGCTTTCGCCTTCTCTCTGCAACTTTTGGAAATATGGTATCGCGATACCCAATAATTGGATAACGATTGATGCCGAGATATAAGGCATGATACCTAATGCAAAGATCGACGCATTGGCAAATGCACCTCCCGAGAACATATCCAATATTCCGAGCAAACCTCCGGCAGTCATCGAATGCAAGTTTGCAAGCTGCTGAGGATCTACTCCGGGAAGGATGATGTGAACTCCGAAGCGATAGATCACTACGAAAAAGAAGGTGATGAGGAGCCTTTTTCTAAGGTCCTCAATCTTCCATATATTTTCCAGTGTTTTTACCAATCCCATCTTACTTCAGTTTTGTTACTGTTCCACCTATAGCCTCAATAGCTGCTTCTGCTGACTTAGAGAAGGCATGTGCTTCTACATCAACTTTAGCTGTAAGGGCTCCGTTTCCAAGTATCTTTACTAATTGATTACCTGATAGGAAACCGGCTTCGATCAATGTTTGAACATCGATCTTAGTAAGTTTCTTAGCATCAGCTAAACGTTGTAAAACATCCAGGTTGATAGCTTTGTATTCAACACGGTTAATGTTTTTGAAACCGAATTTAGGCAAACGACGTTGAATCGGCATCTGACCTCCTTCGAATCCAAACTTTCTGGAATAACCTGATCTGGACTTAGCTCCTTTATGACCTCTTGTGGAAGTACCACCTAAACCAGATCCGGTACCACGTCCGATTCTCTTTCCGGTTTTAGTTGATCCTTCAGCAGGTCTCATATTTGATAAACTCATATTTTATATTTTTTTATCTTACTAAACTAAATTACTCGACAACAGAAACCAGATGGCTCACCTTGTTGATCATACCTCTGATAGACGGTGTGTCTTCATGCTCTACAACACGATTCAACTTTCTAAGACCCAAAGCGTCTAATGTCATCTTTTGGTCTTTAGGACATTTGATTCTGCTCTTTACTTGTTTAATTTTAATTTTTGCCATAATAGTTTTTTCTTTGCAAATTAACCTTTAAACACTTTTTCCATAGAAATACCTCTATTCTGAGCTACAGTGTAAGCATCTCTCAATTCGCCCAAAGCTTCGATAGTAGCCTTCACAAGGTTGTGAGGGTTAGACGAACCTTTCGACTTAGCCAATACATCTGTTACTCCTACACTCTCAAGTACGGCACGCATCGCACCCCCTGCCTTAACCCCTGTACCGGGAGCAGCAGGACGAAGCATAACTTCAGATCCACCGAAACGAGCGATTTGCTCGTGAGGAACTGTTCCTTTAAGAATTGGAACTTTGATAAGGTTTTTCTTTGCAGCTTCAACTCCTTTAGCAATGGCTGTAGTTACTTCACCCGCTTTACCTAGGCCCCAGCCTACGATACCATCTTCATTACCAACAACTACGATAGCGGCAAAGCTGAATGTACGACCTCCCTTTGTTACTTTAGTAACACGGTTGATAGCTACTAGTCTATCTTTTAGCTCGATGTCGTTTGTCGATTTTACTCTATTGTTAACTCCTGCCATTTCTATTAAAATTTAAGTCCACCGTTACGGGCAGCATCTGCCAATTCTTTAATTCTACCATGATACAGGTAACCGTTACGGTCGAATACCACAGTTGTAATACCAGCTTCCTGAGCACTTTTAGCGATAAGTTCACCAACTTTAGCAGCTATTTCTTTTTTAGGAGCTTTCTCTGATATTTTCAGAGAAGATGCTGCCGCCAAAGTTGTACCTGTCAAATCGTCGATAACTTGCGCATAAATTTGCTTGTTGCTTCTGAATACAGTCAGGCGTGGACGTTCGCTTGTTCCGTGGATCTTGCCACGTACACGCATCTTTATTTTATTTCTTCTTTCTGTCTTTGTTACCATGATTACTACAGTTTATGAATTATTTACCTGCGGCCTTACCTGACTTGCGACGGATAACCTCACCAACAAAGCGTATACCTTTACCTTTGTAAGGTTCCGGTTTACGGAATGAGCGGATTTTTGCACAAATCTGACCAATCAGCTGTTTATCACAAGATTCTAGTATAATTAGAGGGTTTTTGTTTCTCTCCGATTTAGTTTCCAGTTTCACTTCAGGAGGCAACATCATGTGGATGTTGTGTGTAAATCCTAAAGATAATTCCAAAAGCTGATCTGCATTCGATGCACGATAACCAACCCCTACTAATTCCAACTCTTTGCGATATCCTTCAGAAACGCCAATAACCATGTTGTTAATCAATGATCTGTAAAGACCATGTAACGCACGATGAATTCTATCATCAGAAGGACGTGTCACAGACAACAATCCGTCTTCAACAGAGACTTTGATATCAGAATTAATTTCTTGCGATAGTTCCCCTTTAGGTCCTTTTACTGTAATTACGTTATCCTTGCCAACAGTAACTGTTACTCCGGCCGGAAGATTTACGGGTAATTTTCCTATTCTTGACATAACTTTCTATCCTCCCTCTTAATTAATAAACATAACACATTACTTCGCCACCAACTTTCAGTTCGCGAGCTTCCTTGTCTGTCATCACTCCTTTAGAGGTAGATACTACAGCTATACCGAGTCCGTTAAGGACACGAGGCATTTCTTTATACCCTACGTATTTACGTAGACCTGGAGACGATACGCGGATTAATTTCTTAATCGCGTTTACTTTATTTACCGGATCATACTTCAAGGCAATCTTAATTGAACCTTGAGGACCCTCGTCTACAAACTTATAGTTAAGGATGTAGCCCTTTTCCATGAGAATTTTTGTAATTTCTCTCTTCAAATTTGACGCCGGAATTTCTACAACTCTGTGTCCAGCCATGATAGCGTTTCTAACACGCGTCAAATAATCTGCTATTGGATCTGTCATGTTTAAATTGATTTAAATTAATTCCGCAACCGGAACAATATTTAATTCTATACTAAAATAATTTCTTACCAACTTGCTTTTTTAACTCCCGGTATTAACCCCTTAGAAGCCATTTCCCTAAATTGGATACGGGAAATTCCAAACTGGCGAATATACCCTTTTGGACGACCTGTAAGGCTGCAACGATTGTGCAGACGTACAGGTGAAGCATTCTTAGGTAGAGCTTGTAGCGCTTCGTAATCGCCATCGGCTTTCAACTGCGCTCTTTTAGCTGCAAATTTAGCAACCAGTTTAGCTCTTTTTACCTCGCGAGCTTTCATTGATTCTTTTGCCATCTTATATCAATTCTTTTTTTGCGTTTTTAAATGGTAATCCGAACTCTCTAAGTAAAGCATAACCTTCTTCATCTGTTTTTGCAGAAGTTACAAAGGTAATATTCATTCCCAAAATACGGCTAATGTTGTCGATATTAATTTCCGGGAAGATAATTTGCTCTTCGATACCTAGTGTATAGTTTCCACGTCCGTCAAGCTTACTTTCGATACCTTTAAAGTCACGAATACGAGGAAGTGCTACACGTACAAGTCTTTCAAGGAATTCATACATCTTTTCGTTACGTAATGTTACCATTACGCCAATCGGCATCTTACGACGCAACTTAAAGTTAGAGATATCCTTTTTAGAGTATGTCGCAACAGCTTTTTGACCTGTGATGGTTGAGATTTCGTTAACTGCTGTTTCGATAATTTTCTTATCTGCAACTGCAAGACCAAGACCTTGGTTGATAACTATTTTCTTCAACACAGGGACCTGCATTGTTGACTTATAACCGAATTCTGTCATCAAAGAAGCAACAATACGGTCTTTATATTCAGTCTTAAGAGTTGTTGTATTGCTCATTATTTAATTTCCTCCCCTGATTTTTTAGCGTAACGTACTAGCTTACCATCTACTTCTTTACGGCCCACACGTGTAGGTTTTCCTGTTTTAGGGTCTACTACGTTCAGGTTAGAGATATGGATAGCAGCTTCTTTCTTTTCAATTCCTCCTTGAGGACTTTTAGCATTAGGCTTAGTATGTTTCGATACCATGTTAAGGCCTTCTACGATAGCGCGTTGTTTTTCTACAAAGACTCTCAACACACGACCGGTTTTTCCTTTATCGACACCAGTATTCACATAAACTATATCGCCTTTTTTGATATGTAATTTACTCATTGCTTTTTAGTTTTTTGAATTATAGTACCTCTGGTGCCAATGAAACGATTTTCATGTTTGTTGCGCGAAGTTCGCGGGCAACCGGTCCGAAAATACGGCTTCCTCTGATATCACCTGCTGCGTTTAGCAATACACAAGCATTATCGTCGAAACGTATATAAGAACCATCGGGACGACGGATCTCTTTTTTTGTACGTACGATCATTGCTTTTGTTACAGCACCTTTCTTAATATCACTCGAAGGGATTACATTCTTGATAGCAACCACAATCACATCCCCTACAGACGCATAACGTCTTCTTGTACCGCCTAATACGCGGATACATAAGCATTCTCTAGCTCCACTGTTATCAGTAACTACTAGTCTTGATTCTTGTTGTATCATAATTATTTAGCCCTTTCGATTATTTCTATTAATCTCCATCTCTTTGTTTTACTCAACGGACGAGTTTCCATAATACGTACAGTGTCGCCAATGTTGCACTCGTTCTTTTCGTCGTGAGCGTGATATTTCTTCGTTTTGTTAACGAATTTTCCATAAATAGGGTGTTTTTCTTTCCATTTTACAGCCACAGTGATGGTTTTATCCATCTTGTTACTGAAAACGACCCCGAATCTTTCTTTTCTTAAATTTCTCGTTTCCATCAGCTCTTAATTATTTTTTTAGTTCTCTTTGGCGCAACTCTGTAAGGAAACGTGCGATATCGCGACGTTTTTCTTTAATCTTAGTCGGATTGTCCAATGGAGATACACTGTGGTTTAACACCATTTGGTCTAACGCTGTTTTTTCAGCATCTAGTCTTTCATTCAATTCTTTGTCCGAAAGCTCTCTTACTTCTGCAATTTTCATACTTCTTAAGCGTTTTGAGTTAAGTCATAATCTCTGCGAACTACAAATTTTGTAGTCACAGGAAGCTTTTGTGCTGCTAGGCGCAATGCTTCTTTTGCCACATCATAAGATACACCTTCGATTTCGAATATGATTCTTCCTGGTGTAACGGGTGCAACGAAACCTTCCGGCGATCCCTTACCTTTACCCATACGTACTTCGGCAGGTTTCTTTGTGATAGGTTTGTCAGGGAAAATTCTAACCCAAACTTGTCCTTGACGCTGCATGTAACGAGTTACTGCAATACGAGCCGCTTCGATTTGGCGTCCTGTGATCCATTTGTTTTCCAGGGTTTTGATGCCAAATGAACCGAAAGCCAATTCATGCCCTCTTTGAGCAATGCCTTTCATACGACCTTTTTGCTGTCTTCTGAATTTTGTTTTCTTCGGTTGTAACATTTTACTTCAAACGTTTTTTAATTACTTTCTCTTATTTCTCTTGAAACCTTTTCCTTGGTCACCTCTGTCGTTGCGACGGTTGTCTCCACCTCTGTTACCAGAGTGTCCACCATCTTTGGCAGCTGTGAATGAAGGAGCAAGGTCTTTCTTACCGTAAACTTCTCCACGGCAAATCCATACTTTAATACCAATCAAACCAACTTTTGTTAGTGCTTCGGCATGTGCATAATCAATATCGGCACGGAATGTATGAAGTGGTGTACGTCCTTCTTTGTACATTTCGGAACGAGCCATTTCAGCGCCATTCAGACGACCTGATATTTGAATTTTGATACCTTCTGCACCCATTCTCATTGTTGAAGCAATTGCCATTTTGATAGCACGACGGTAAGCGATTTTACCTTCTACCTGACGGGCTACATTGTTGGCAACGATAACTGCGTCCAACTCTGGTTTTTTGATTTCAAAAATGTTGATTTGGATATCTTTATCTGTAATCTTCTTCAACTCTTCTTTCAGCTTGTCTACTTCTTGTCCGCCTTTACCGATGATGATACCCGGACGAGCTGTACAAACTGTGATAGTTACAAGTTTCAAAGTTCTTTCGATAACGATGCGAGATACACTAGCTTTAGCCAGACGGGCATTCAGATATTTACGGATTTTGCTGTCTTCCAACAAAGTATTTCCATATCTTTTGCCTCCATACCAATTAGAATCCCATCCACGGATGATACCTAAACGATTTGCTATTGGATTAACTTTTTGTCCCATCTGCTAATTAATTTTGATTTTCTTTATTAAGTGTATCTACGTGAAGGGTCACATGATTTGAACGTTTACGTATTCTGTAACCTCTTCCCTGCGGAGCTGGACGCATTCTTTTCAGCATGGCTCCACCATCTACGTTTACCAATGATACATACAACTCTCCACTTTCTGCTTTACGCTCATTTTTTGCTTCCCAGTTGGCGATAGCAGAGCGTAACAATTTTTCTATTCTTGCAGCAGCTTCTTTATTTGAGTATTTCAATACACCAAGAGCCCTAAATGCTTCCATTCCACGTATCATGTCGACAACAAGGCGCATTTTGCGTGGAGAAGTAGGAACATCATTCAGCTTGGCGAAAGCAATAGTCTTTTTAGCTTCTTTTCTTGCTTCAGCTACTATATGTTTTCTTTTACCCATTTTAATGTTTACTTTTTATTAATTTACTGGCTTCTGCTCCAATTATTTTTTCTTATTACCTCCGTGTCCACGGAATGTACGTGTAAGAGAGAATTCTCCTAACTTGTGTCCTACCATGTTTTCTGTCACATATACAGGAATAAATTTATTTCCGTTGTGAACAGCAATAGTATGGCCTACAAAGTCGGGGGATATCATTGAAGCTCTTGCCCATGTCTTAACCACAGCTTTCTTACCTGACTCATTCATGGCCAAGACTTTTTTCTCAAGCTTAACATTAATATACGGGCCTTTTTTTAACGAACGACTCATAATTTTCTATTGATTAATCAGGTTATTATTTTTTTCTTCTTTCGATTATGTACTTAGAAGAATGTTTCTTAGGAGCTCTAGTTTTGAGACCCTTAGCGTACAATCCTTTACGTGAACGTGGGTGACCTCCTGAAGCACGACCTTCACCACCACCCATTGGGTGATCGACAGGGTTCATTACTACACCTCGGTTGTGAGGACGGCGGCCAAGCCAACGAGAACGACCGGCTTTACCTGATTTCTCTAGTCCGTGATCTGAGTTTCCTACGCTACCGATAGTAGCTTTGCATGTTGCAAGGATCTTACGTGTTTCGCCTGAAGGCATTCTTATGATTGCGTAGTTTCCTTCGCGAGAAGTTAACTGTGCAAAAGCACCTGCCGAACGAACCATTTTAGCTCCCTGACCAGGACGAAGTTCGATATTATGAACAACTGTACCGATTGGAATTTTTGCCAAAGGCAATGCATTACCAACCTCAGGAGCAGCATCAGCTCCGGATACCACTGTTTGACCTACTTCCAAACCTTCTGGTGCTAAGATATAAGTTTTAGCTCCGTCTACATAATACAACAAAGCGATACGAGCCGAACGGTTCGGATCATATTCGATTGTTTTTACAGTGGCTGGAATTCCGTCTTTCGTTCTCTTGAAGTCTATGAGCCTGAATTTTCTCTTATGACCGCCGCCGAGATAACGCATAGTCATCTTACCGGTATTGTTACGGCCACCAGACGCTTTTTTACCGACTACAAGGGATTTTTCTGGTACACTTGCAGTGATTTCTTGGAATGTACCAATAATTTTGTGTCTCTGCCCCGGTGTTGTGGGCTTTAATTTACGTACTGCCATTTTTTATTTAGATATTACTAAAAAAGTCTATACTTTCACCTTCTTTCAGGGTGATTATTGCTTTCTTGAATGCAGGAGTTTTACCTTTTATCACACCAGCTTTTGTGTAACGGCTTTTTAGCTTTCCGGAGTAGTTAATTGTATTTACAGACTTAACTGTTACGCCATAAAGCTCTTCTACTGCGTTCTTAATCTCCACTTTGTTTGCACTTGGAGCAACACGAAAACCGTAACGATTCGGAAACTTTTCTGAAATCGCGGTTTGCTTTTCTGTTAAAATTGGTTTTATCAAAATTCCCATAGTATTCTCTCCTTATGCTTTTAATAAAAGATTATCTATAATAGCAACCGAAGACTCAGCCAATACTAGACTTGTACAGTTAAGTATTGAGTAAGTATTTAAATCAGAAGCTTTTACAACTTTTACTCTTTCTAAATTACGAGCCGACAAATATACATTTTTATTTTGGTCTGGCAAAACTAGAAGTATCTTTTTATCAGCCACTTGCAAATTTTTAGCCAATGCTACAAAATCCTTAGTTTTTGGAGAGTCGAAAGACAAGTCTTCAACTACCAATATTTGATTTTCTTTTGCTTTAGCAGCAAGGGCAGATTTACGTGCAAGTACTCTTACTTTTTTGTTCAACTTGAAGCCATAGTCTCTTGGTTTTGGACCAAATACACGTGCTCCACCAACCAATACAGGTGAATTGATATCACCACGGCGAGCACCACCTCCACCTTTCTGACGGATCAACTTACGTGTACTTCCCGACATCTCACTTCTTTCTTTAGTCTTGTGAGTACCTTGACGTTGATTCGCAAGATATAGCTTCACGTCCAACCAAAGAACATGATCGTTAGGCTCAATTGCATAAATAGCATCGTTCAACGCTACTTTTTTACCGGTTTCTTTACCGTTTTTATCTAATACACTCAGTTCCATTATCTTTCTATTCTAACGATTGAACCTTTACTTCCCGGTACTGAACCTTTTATTAACAAAAGATTATGTTCCGGAATTATTTTAATAATCACAAGGTTTTGAACAGTAACTTGTTTGTTACCCATCTGACCACCCATTCTTGTTCCTTTAAACACCTTTGCAGGGTACGAACAAGCTCCGATAGAACCCGGAGCACGAAGACGGTTATGTTGTCCTAGAGTAGCTTCACCTACCCCACGGAAACCATGGCGTTTAACAACCCCTTGGAAACCTTTACCTTTCGACACTCCAGTTACGTCAATAAAAGGGTCGTCCATTGAGAACATTCCGTCTACTGTAATAACGTCTCCTAGATTGTATTTCTCTTCATACTTGAACTCGGCCAAGTGTCTTTGAGGTGCAACCCCGGCTTTCTTGAAATGTCCGATTTCGGGCTTGCTGGTATGCTTGTCTTTCTTTTCAACAAAGCCTACCTGTACAGCCTCGTAACCATCTTTTTCAGATGTTTTAACCTGAGTAACAACACAAGGACCCACTTCGACAACAGTGCATGGAATATTTTTTCCCTCGGCACTGAATACGGATGTCATTCCGATTTTCTTTCCTAATAATCCTGGCATTTCTCTAAATTATTTATTTAAACTAATATAAATTTTCATCAAACTTTGATTTCTACTTCTACACCACTTGGCAATTCCAGCTTCATGAGTGCATCTACAGTTTTTGCTGTTGAGCTGTAGATATCGATCAATCTTTTATAAGAAGATAGTTCGAACTGCTCACGAGATTTCTTGTTTACGAAAGTTGAACGGTTTACAGTAAAAATACGTTTGTGAGTTGGTAACGGAATTGGACCGCTTACTACTGCACCTGTTGCTTTCACTGTTTTCACGATTTTCTCAGCAGACTTGTCTACCAATGTGTAATCGTACGATTTCAGTTTAATTCTAATTTTCTGACTCATCGTTTGTTTTTAGTTAATTATTAAAATAAATTCTATATAAAAATATTAAAGACTGCAATTAAGAGTCATTTACTAATTGCAGTCTCTTTTGTTATTTGATCAAATCAACGCGACCTTTAACCTCAGTTAATACCTGACGTGCGATAGATGGCGAAACTTCTTCGTAATGAGAGAATGTCATTGCTGACGTTGCTCTACCCGAAGTGATTGTTCTCAAAGAAGTCACATATCCAAACATTTCTGCCAAAGGCACTTTAGCTTTTACGATACGTGCACCTGAACGGCTAGACTCCATACCTTCTACCTGACCACGACGTTTGTTAAGGTCAGAAATCACATCACCCATGCTTTCTTCCGGAGTTACTACTTCCAGTTTCATGATAGGTTCTTGCAATGTAGGTCCGGCTTTCTCACATGCATTTCTGAAAGCAAGCTTAGCACAAAGTTCGAATGACAACTGGTCAGAGTCCACTGTATGGTAAGAACCATCAATAAGAACAACTTTCAGTTTATCTAGCGCATATCCTGCAAGTACACCATTTTTCATTGCAGCAGCAAATCCTTTCTGAACTGAAGGGATAAATTCCTTAGGAACGTTACCACCTTTCACCTCATCGATAAATTGAAGTTCTCCTTCAAATCCAGGATCTGTTGGACCAACTTTAACAATAATATCGGCAAACTTACCACGACCCCCGGTTTGTTTTTTGTAAACCTCACGAAGATCAACAGTTTGAGTAATTGCTTCTTTATATGATACCTGAGGACGACCTTGATTACATTCAACCTTAAACTCACGTTTCAGACGGTCGATGATAATTTCAAGGTGAAGCTCACCCATACCTTCGATAATAGTCTGACCTGAATCCTGATCGGTGTGAACACGGAATGTTGGATCTTCTTCAGCAAGTTTTCCTAATCCTGTAGCCAATTTATCCACATCTTTCTGAGTGATCGGCTCAACAGCGATACCAATAACCGGTTCTGGGAAGTCCATAGATTCAAGTACGATCGGATTGTTTTCGTCACATAGTGTATCACCTGTACGAATATCTTTAAATCCTACACCTGCACCTATATCTCCACAACCAATTACGTCTTTCGGATTTTGCTTGTTAGAGTGCATCTGGAACAAACGTGAGATACGTTCTTTCTTTTCAGAGCGGCTGTTATAAACATACGATCCGGCTGCTAATTCCCCCGAGTAAACACGGAAGAAACACAAACGTCCTACGAATGGGTCTGTTGCGATTTTGAATGCCAAAGCAGCCATCGGCTCACTTGGGCTTGGGTGGCGAACGATAGTAGCACCTGTTCTTGGATCTATTCCTTCGATAGCTACAGTATCTATTGGGCTAGGCAAGAATTTACATACAGCATCCAATAACGGTTGAACTCCTTTGTTCTTGAAAGAAGAACCACACAACATTGGATTGATCTGCATAGAAAGAGTACCGATGCGTAATGCTGCGATAATTTCTTCTTCTGTGATTGAAGACGGATCATCAAAGAATTTCTCCATCAACGTTTCATCACATTCTGCAGCTTTTTCAAGCATTTTTTCTCTCCACTCTTGAGCTTCAGCTAGATATTCGGAAGGAATTTCGTCCAACTCATAGTCTGCACCCATTGTTTCATCATGCCAGTACATCGCCTTCATTTTGATAAGGTCGATGATTCCTCTGAAGTGTTCTTCTGCTCCAATTGGAATCTGAACCGGACATGGGTTACCATTCAACATTTCTTTTATTTGGCGTACCACTTCAAAGAAATCTGCTCCCGAACGGTCCATTTTATTTACATAACACATACGAGGAACATCGTATTTGTCAGCCTGACGCCATACTGTTTCCGACTGAGGTTCAACACCACTTACAGCATCGTAAGCAGCAATTGCCCCATCAAGAATACGGAGTGAACGCTCTACCTCTACTGTAAAGTCAACGTGTCCGGGAGTATCGATCAAGTTGATCTTAAACATTTCATTGTCATACTTCCAGCTTGCTGTGGTAGCGGCAGATGTAATAGTAATACCCCTTTCTTGCTCTTGCTCCATCCAGTCCATAGTGGCAGCGCCATCATGTACCTCTCCAATCTTATGTGTAAGACCGGTATAGAACAGGATACGTTCAGAAGTAGTGGTTTTACCGGCATCGATGTGCGCCATGATGCCTATATTTCTTGTATTCTTTAAACTGTCATTAACCTTTGCCATTGTTTTTTAACTCTTCCTTTTTGTTAGAATCTGAAATGAGCGAATGCACGGTTAGCTTCAGCCATTCTATGCATATCTTCTTTTCTTTTGAATGCGCCTCCTTGATTGTTGTATGCATCTGAGATTTCTGCGCCTAATTTGTCTGCCATAGTCTTACCACCTCTCTTGCGAGCATAAAGGATAAGATTTTTCATACAGATAGATTCTTTGCGGTCTGGGCGAATTTCGGTAGGAACCTGAAATGTTGCACCACCTACACGGCGTGACTTCACTTCTACTTGAGGAGTTACATTATCTAGAGCTGCTTTCCATATCTCGAGAGCAGTTTTTTCGTCGTTTGGTAATTTCTTCTTCACGATCTCTAATGCAGTATAGAAGATATCGAATGCAGTAGATTTTTTACCATCATACATTAAGTGGTTAACAAACTTTGTAACCTTTACATCACCGAAAACAGGATCCGGTAGGATCTGTCTTTTCTTTGGTTTTGCTTTTCTCATTTTTTTACTGAAAAATTTTGTTTTTGTTTTTGGTTGCCAATTTTAGATGCCTTCAAAAGTTCCGCCGAACTATTTACTCAACCTATATATAGCCTATCCAATAAACTTAAACCGTTTTAATACTTAATTAAAAATCTCGGTTAAAGGGATTGCCTCAGGTAATTATTTTTTCTTACCCTTAGCTGCAGCTGCCGCTGGTGCTCCCGGTTTAGGACGTTTTGCTCCGTATTTAGAGCGGCGTTGTGTACGACCATTTACTCCTGCAGTATCCAATGTTCCACGTACAATGTGGTAACGAACACCCGGAAGGTCTTTCACACGACCACCTCTAACAAGTACAATTGAGTGCTCCTGCAAATTGTGACCTTCTCCAGGTATATAAGCATTCACCTCTTTTGAATTTGTTAAACGCACACGTGCTACCTTACGCATCGCTGAGTTAGGTTTCTTAGGAGTTGTTGTATATACACGGATACAAACACCTCTACGTTGAGGACATGCATCCAATGCACGAGACTTACTCTTTTCAACCAAAACCGCCCGTCCTTTTCTTACTAATTGTTGAATTGTAGGCATGTTGTTTTAATCTTTAGAACTTTTTAAATTCAGTTTTTAATTATACATTTAATTAGCAAATAACACAAGAAACGAACACTATTCGAATGACAATCAACACATTGCCATCAGAACAAGCCCTTTTCATGCATTATTCGGGTTGCAAATGTAGACATAATCAGCTAATTACACAAATATTTGAAAAGAAAATTGAACAAAAAAAGCAAGATGGAACTTGAATATTCCATCTTGCCACTAAAATTCCGTAGTTTTTATAAAACGCTTCTGTTAGAATGAAAAGTCCACTCCAGCAGCAAATACCTTGTTGGTACGTGAGAATACGTCTTTTCCAGCAAGATAAGCCTGAGGGTTGGTATTTGGTATTGCAACATATTTTGGATTGTCTTTTGTCCAGTCAGAATATGTTGTCCAGAAGTAACCTACATTTATAAGAACGTTTTTGGCAACATTTACAGCACCACCTAAACCTATAGAATATGAGTTGATAGAGAAACTTAAATCTCTCTGATACTCATCTTTTACGCCATAGCGGGTGATTTGCCCTCCGGCACTTACCAAGAACATGTCGTCTATTTTATATTCGGCTCCAAATAAATATTCATTTGTACCTCCGTTTATATGCTTTTGTTTATCGTCTGCCATTTTAGCATCTGAGTCGAAAAAGTGGTGATAACCAACACTTGCCAATAGTTTCGGGGTAATCTGATAAGAAGCGCCCACTGTGAATAGAGCAGGAATATCGTGAGGAGTATTTACTCCATCTTTAAACAAGCCTGTATCATCAACTTTGGTTTTATTCTCTACGTTGAGAGCTGTACGAAACTCATATTTCATACCGACATTCAAGTTATTATAGCTGAAGTTGAACCCAAGAATAGGAGATATACCCCATCCGGATTGTGATGAATCAAGATTTTTATCAGCTACAGCTTTTGCATTATTTTCATACGCCTGCCCTGCAATTACATATCCAGCCTGAACCTGCTGTATCTGCATTTGATTAAACTGCTCGGCATTGCCAATATTCAATCCAGCCCTTAGTTGGTCGGCCATCGCTTGCGACAGCTTTCCTGCAGTAATCAGTTGCCCCACAGTGTATGCACCGGCTCCACTTTCGATAAAAGGATTCAGATTTGCTGCAGTTCCCTTCGCCAACGAAGCAGCGTCATTAAAAAAGGTCTGAGCAGACATCATGCCTCCTGTAGGATTTAACATCGGGTGTTGAGGGTTAAAAGATATATTCCTCAAATGTCCCTCGTACCTGTTATTTACTATATTAAGACGAAAACCGCCATATACCGAAAACATATTATTAATAGCATAACTTCCTCCGATCTGAGCACCATATATAAATGATGAACCACGCATATATGCATCTACCGAATAGTTATTTGTGGTGATTCCGCTCGCAGCAAGCAAACCGGGCAACATTGATATAGTTGATTCAAAAGAAGGCAACCCATCATTAAATGTAGCTTTACCGCCGCCGCCTGTCACTGCAATATTTCCGGAAAGTACCCATTTACCTTTTTTGTATGCAGCCTGAATACTAGGAATGATCGGAGCTGAAGCTGTTCCCTTAAAACTTTTTGTAGCATCGCCACCAAACCCTGCAAATGGAGCAAAAGTGGAAGTTATCGTTCTTGTTTGAAAAGCACTCTGATTGGAAAAAGAAAAATGGAAACCATCGTTAAGTTTTACAAGCCCCGCAGGATTTGTATAAGCGGCGTCTATTTGCACAGATGCGTCACGAGCAACCATTCTGATGAAATGTGCACTCTGATTCGTATTGGTAAGAATACCTCCTGCAAAGACATGCGAGGTACTACACAGGGCTAAAACAGCAATAGCCAATGTCTTCTTCATATTCATTTGATATAATTAATTAAAATTGGGCACAAAGATATAAGGAATCTATTAGTTTCAAAAGAAACCATGTTAAAAATGAACATTATCTTATTGATTATCAAATACATGTTGTCTATGCAACTAATATTTAAAGTTCTGAAATCCGCACATTATTTAAGAACCACAATACAGTATCGATGCATTTTATCTTCGTTTGATATTGATATTTAGCGCAAAACAGTAAAAAAATAATAGATTTGCATAATCATTCATCAAAAGTAACATGAACAGATCCGCTCTCTTTCTTGCGCTAAACATAGGGTTAATTACTTGTTTTCTTTCATGCATTAGTGGCAATGCTGAAAAGAAACTTTTTTATGAAGGGGTACTTTTCGAATATCCACATAGCTGGACTGTAGAAACAAACGAATTGCCCGGAGAATCATATTCTATAAAAGGAAAAGAAGGAAATAACATTATATTTATAACATTTACAGAAAAAAGTACAGACTTAAAGGAAGTAATAGAAACGCATCAAAAAAATGTAGACAGAACAAAGTTTGAATACTCAGCAGAGAAAATCATTCCATCCAAATTTGGCAAATATGATGCATTATCTTCTGAATTTACGATCGTTAGAGATTCTAAAAAATCTTACGGAAACACGTTCGCTCTTAAAGTAGGAAATATGAGCTATCTAATCATAATACAAAGCGACACGGAAGATAGTCTGAACAAAAGCTTTGAGACAATTAAAAACAACTTTGAAATAAAGACCAAACCTTAAAGTATAACATTGAGCAAGAAATCTTCATATCAACAGATAATAAAGTCTACCACCATTTTTGGCGGATCTCAGGCATTGATTATTCTCATTGGTATCATCCGAACCAAGATTATTGCCATATTGTTAGGACCCACGGGGATAGGCATTATCGGCATCTACCAGTCTATCATAGATATGATGCGATCAGGATTCAGCCTCGGACTGGATACTGCGGGAGTAAAAGACATAGCCGAAACCGAAGCCAAAGAAGACCTGACAGTCCTCAATAGAGTGATATCAAGCCTTAATATTTGGTTCAAATGGTCGGCAATCATAGGCTCTGTCATTTGCCTCATCTTATGCTATCCGATTAGCCTTTGGGCATTCGACAGCAACAAATATACTCTACCAATTGCAGGTTTGGCTATTTGCGTATTTCTGGCAATACTTACAACAGGCAAATCAACCATATTACAGGGGATGCACAAAATTCCCGAGATGGCAAAATCTGCTGTATGGGGTAGTTTAATAGGCTTAATTATCACCATTCCTATATATTTTATCTTCGGGCTGGAAGGTATCATCCCTGCTTTTATTGTATCGGGAGGAATATCTTTTCTTTGTGTTGAATTTTATTACAGAAAACAAAGTATAGAGAAAGCTAACATCTCGAATAAAGAAGCTTTCCACGAAGGATTAAGCTCTCTAAAACTTGGAATTTACATTGTATCGGCAGCGCTTGTAAGTACTGTGAGCATGTTTCTCATCAGAGCATACATCACACGAACCGATGATATTGAAGCAGCAGGACTATTTCAATCGGCATGGACAATAACAAATGTATATCTTGCACTCATACTCAGATCGATGGGATCAGACTTTTATCCTCGTCTTTCGGCAATAGCGAGCGAAAAGGATAAAATGAAAGCACTCATAAATGAACAGAGCTATATCGTACTGATTATTGCCTCTCCTATTGTTATAGGCATGATGCTGTTCTCCGACTTCGCTTTATCAGTACTCTATTCGGGGAAATTTTCGGGGGCGAATACACTCTTATGCTGGCAAGTAGCAGGCTCATTCTTCAAAGTACTAAGCTGGCCAATAGCCTTTATTATGCTCGTGAAAAATAAAGGACTTGTGTTTTTTATGTCAGAAGCCGCATATTATAGCGTATATCTTCTCTCCGCATATATACTCTACCCGCTGTATGGATTAGATGCGACAGGAATTGCATATTTGGCTTCCTATATTGTATATCTGCCTCTTGTATACATTATTGGACGTAAGCTCTCAGATTTCAAATGGACTAATACGATCATTTCAATGATACTGATAAATCTAATGCTGATTTGCATTACATTTCTTATTGTGATGTATATACCGCAATACAAATATTTAGGAGGGATCACATTATGTGCCTCCATACTGTATGCCTTCTTCAAATTGAAGAAAGTTTTCAACTTAAAAGATTTGGGTAGTTGGTTTAAGAAAGAGTAATTACTTCTTTTTGCGCTCTTTCTCTATTTCTTTTACACGTGGAATAACCAGATTGTCTTCTATAAAGGTATGCGCTTCGAGCTCCTCTTCGGACATATACAATTCGGTAAGAACATTTACCATCAACATCTGATCTGTCGTGCCCGGAACGTACTTTAACAATATCTGTTTCAGGTCATTTATTTTTCCCTCAATATCATTATGCCGTTCTTCAAATATATTGATAGAGTATTGCTTATTGGCATCTTTATCAATCAAAGAGTAGACATAAGGAAAAACAACATCATCCTCATATCTCATATGCTCCAATACTTCTTTGGTATAATTGTCGAAGAAATCAAGAACAACGGTTTGTAATGCTTTGTCTGTTTCGGGGAAAACCAATTCAAGCTTACGGCGAATATTCGGAAGCCTTCTTTCGAGAAAATAACTGTGTGAATTTTTAAGGTATCTGAGAAACGGAGCAAGAGGCAATTTACTGAACACCTCCTGTATATTGGTTATACATTTATTTGATTGATAGTTTGCAAGGAATAGGAAACAATCTGTATCAAAATCATTTTCTTTACAAACTGCCTCAACACTTTTTTCGCCGAACCCAAGCGAAATATTTAACCGATTGAGCAATAATAATAAGTGGTAGTCGGCATCTATAAGCTCCGACATTTTCATTTTCTTATTAAATATGATTGTTACATTCTGCATTGTGTACAAGTTTATTCGTCTTGATATTTTATTTCCGAAATATCCACTAATTTATTAATTATTGCATATATAGTCAATCCAGAAATACTATGAACTTTCAATTTGCGTGTAATATTTCTGCGGTGCGTAATCGCCGTATGAATAGAGATACTATGATGATCGGCTATTTCTTTATTACTCATGCCCTTTACAACACTTATCAAAATTTCTTTCTCTCTATCACTCAACTCTTCGGTGTCTGACTGTCCTCCCGTTTCCTTCTCAAGACATTTAAGTAAAGTTTCTTCAATTTTCGATTCCGAATCATTTATACGTATAACTGCGTCATAGGAACGATAAAACTGCTCATCAATAAGATTATAAACCAAAGCTATTATTGCTGTATGTTTATCCAAATTGAGCTGCTGCCGGATATCATGCCTTGATGTATGCCCCAGCAACATGGGGTTGATAAGAACAGCATCCGGTTTGAGTATATTTATCTGATAATTTATATCTTCCATTTCTCTCAATTCTACAACTTTACCGACGCTATTTAGCTGAGATAAAACATAAACCAGACCTTTACGAATAATATATGAAGTTTCGGCTACAGCCAGCACTTTCTTCGTTTTAGACATCTTTCGATAGTTTTCTTATATAGAATGATTCTTTATAAGTCACAAATTTCGTGATATTTTATTTTATAAACAAATGTTATATAATATAAATAATCCGGACTTGTGTTTCTAAACAATATTTATAGTAGTTTTGTTTATAGGATTTTTAATACGTTCCTAATTTATGATCAACTTTAAGCAGATTACATTTTCTGATAAAAAAGTAATAGATGCCGCTTTTGCAGGAAACGAATATCGTGCCTGCGACTTTTGTTTTACAAATCTTTACGCATGGAATGCAAAATTCAAAACGGTGTACGCAATAGAACACCGGACTATATTTCTTCGGTTCCAGGATTCCGACGGACAGACGTACTATATGATGCCTATCGGGAAAATGCCACTTATAGATGCATTCAAATTAATAGAAGAAGATGCGAAAATAAACAAAATACCATTCCAGATGAAAGGCATCTCGTCTGAAATGTGGGAAAAAATACGCAACGAAATTCCGGGAGAGTTCAGATATCTGCCCGATCGCAACAATGATGAGTATATCTATTTGTCTGAGAAGTTAATTAACCTTTCGGGCAAAAAGCTACAAAGCAAGCGCAATCACATTAACCGATTTAAGGCAGACAACCCCGACTGGGAATATTTTCCTCTGACCTCAAAAAAAGAGCTGGAAGAGTGTGCATATATGCTCGATGAATGGGAAGAAGTGAACACCTCAAAAGCGGATTTTTCTCAACGATACGATTATATTGCAACCAAAATTATGCTCGAAAACTTCGAATATCTGCAACTTCGTGGAGGTGCAATCCGTGTTAATGGAAAGATTGTGGCATTTACGATAGGAGAGCAACTTACGGCTGATACTTTCGTTGTGCATGTAGAAAAAGCCTTCAGTGAAGTAAACGGCGCATATACAATTATCAACCAGCAGTTTATAGAGCATGAAGCGTCTGAATACAAATATATCAACAGAGAGGAAGACATGGGCATAACAAACCTTCGTAAAGCAAAAATGTCATATTACCCTGATATATTATTAGAAGAAGGAATTCTTATTCCATTTGTGTAACATTATATTATCGTTCTCATGATACAATTCGCCAATGAGCAAACAGCAGAATTAGTACGTAGTATGTGGAAAATATGCTTCGAGGATACGGACGAGTTTCTCGATATCCTTTTCACATACAAATACAAGCATGAGAATACACTGATATATTTTGAAGAAGGAGAAGCTGTTGCAAGCCTTCAAATGTTACCGTATACAATAAACTTCTACCGGCAGGAAATCCCTTTTGCATACATGGCAGGACTATGCACATTGCCCAAACACAGAAAAAAAGGCTACATGGCACAACTGCTTCATGAAGCGCATAAAGTTCTTGCCAAAAGAAATATACCTCTTGCAATACTGATTCCTGCAGAAGAATGGCTGTATGACTTTTATAAGAAATACGAATATGAACAAGTATTTGATAAGGGAGAAAATATTATTCCTGTCAAAGAAATACTAGATACATATTCCGATAATATGGATATGGCTTATCAAACGTTCGATCAATTATTCAGATTCAGAGACTTTTGTGTTCAAAAAAACAGAAATGACTTTGAGGCTATAGCCAAGGAGTATAAACTGGACGGATACCCCGAAAAAAGGGATCTACCGGGCATGGCACGTGTGATAGACGCATGGACTCTTTTAGACCTATATGCAAAAGATAATCTATCTAAGAAATTCAGAATAAAAGTAACGGATTGTTTGCAGGAAGATACTCCTCAAATATATTCAATAGACTGTGGAAATGTAGATTTAATATTAGAATCGGAAGACTCTTTTGATATAGAAACAGACGTACGATTGCTGAGCAGGCTCTTGTTTGGATACAAGGTTCATGAGCTCGAAGAAAAACAGCAACGATTCTTTGAAGACCATCAGCCTATTATGAATCTGATGTTGGAATAAAAGATTTTTTAAGAAGACTGATGTCTTTTCTGAATTATCTATCGAAGAAATAACTTATCTTTGAATTTTAGTAATATAGTATCGCATATATGCTCGAAAACTTTGGAATAAAAGATATAATTGATATACTATTGGTAGCTACAGTAATGTACCAATTATATAGGATTGTCTCCAAATCGGGTACAGGAGCCATATTCAATGGTGTATTGGCTTTTATGATCTTATGGATACTTGTATCTAAAGTTCTGGAGATGCGCCTTATGGGTGCTATCCTCGACAAATTTGTCGATATTGGACTCATCGTACTCATCATTATCTTCCAAGATGAAATCCGACGTTTTTTGATGACGCTCGGCTCCAATCGCACCTTCCGTTTCTTTGCTCGGTTCTTCAGTTCAAAAGAACGTGGAGGTCTCTCAGAGCCTGTTATTACCTCTCTTGTTTTAGCATGTATGAATATGGCCAAAACATATACAGGGGCACTTATTGTTATCGAACAGGAGATTAAGTTAGGACAATATGAAGAAACAGGCGAAGTCTTAGATGCCGAGATCAGTACCCGCCTGATAGAAAATATATTCTTTAAAAACACGCCTTTACACGACGGAGCTTTAATTATATCAGGAAACAAAATTAAAGCAGCCGGATGTATCCTTCCTATTTCGCAGAATCAGGAGATACCCAAATCTCTCGGATTAAGACACCGGGCAGCCCTCGGCATATCCCAAGAAACGGACGCCAAAGCGATTGTCATATCAGAAGAAAGGGGTAAAATATCCTTTGTAAGCGAAGGGAAAATACAAACGAATATATCACCCGAAAGGCTGCAAGAACTTCTCACTGAATCTATTTTGGTAAAAAAGAAGAAAACATAAACGATCGGATATACCATGAAAATGCCCATTAAAAATTTATTATTCCTACACGTTTCACTTCTATTTTGTTTTTCTTTATCTGCCGCAAATATTCCGATAAAGATAACGAGACAATACTTGAACCTCCCTGTTTCGCAGAAAGCAGAAAGAAAAAGAATGAGTTTTGATGTAGACGGAAAAGAGGACAGATCATTCGTAATACGCCTATCTGCAAATCCCGATTACTGGGTATTTTACGATATGGCAGCTTATAAGGGTAAGACTATAAACATCAGCTATGAGGGTGATCCATCAGGATTAAGTAAAATCTATCAGGATGACAGAATAGAAGGATATGAAAATCTGTATAAGGAAAAGAACCGTCCGCAATTTCACTTCACTACTCAACGAGGATGGATAAACGATCCCAATGGATTGATATACTACGATGGTGAATACCATCTTTTCTATCAACATAATCCTTACGAACGTGAATGGGAAAACATGCACTGGGGACATGCCGTAAGCAAAGACCTGATACATTGGCAACAATTACCCGAAGCACTATATCCCGATCATTTGGGCACAATATTCTCCGGCTCAACAATCATTGATTATGATAATACAGCGGGATATAACAAGAAAGACAATCCTGCGATGATAGCCTTTTATACAGCAGATAGCTCTGAAAAGCAAGTACAATGCATGGCTTACAGTCTAGACAAAGGGCGTACATGGACAAAGTATGACAAAAACCCGCTTATAGACTCAAAAGACAAATGGAATAGCAAAGATACACGTGACCCGAAAGTTTTTTGGTATACTCCGTCAAAACATTGGGTAATGGTACTGAATGAAAGAGACGGGCACTCAATATACACATCTAAGAATCTGAAAGATTGGAATTATGAGAGCCACGTTACAGGATTTTGGGAATGCCCCGAACTATTTGAGTTACCGATAGACGGGAACAAAAACAATACTAAATGGGTGATGTATGGAGCTTCGGGAACATATATGCTAGGCTCTTTTGACGGAAAGACATTCACTCCTGAGGCTGGCAAATATTATTATACTTCGGGATCAATTTATGCTGCACAGACATTTACAAACATCCCCGACAGTGATGGCAGACGCATACAAATAGGATGGGGACGCATAAATCAACCCGATATGCCATTCAATGGAATGATGTTACTCCCTACCGAGCTAACTCTAAAAAACACAAAAGACGGCGTAAAGTTGATAAACAAACCGATAAAAGAGACAGAACAATTATTTACCCCTATTCAAAAATGGAGTAATCTGAAATCGGATGACGCCAACAACAAGATGAAAGAGTTCTACAACTCAGATTGCCTGCGCATCAAAACAACAATTAGGCTGTCACACGCCACAGATGCAGGGCTCAACCTATTTGGTCAGCGCTTGATAAATTATGATATGAATGGAAACATGCTGAACGGAATGTTCTATTCGCCACAAGACATGACGAGTATGGAACTTTCAGCAGATATTTATATCGATCGCACATCTGTAGAAGTATTTATCGACGGAGGAATATTCTCATATTCGATGGAACGCAAACCCGATAGCAATAATACAGAAGGGTTCCACTTCTGGGGGAACAATATCGAGGTCAAAAATCTGGAGGTATATTCAGCAAAATCGATTTGGTAAAATCCGGCTATTTCTGTTCTACAAGGGAATCATACACCGCTTTTGAGATTTGAGCAATTATACCGCAATTCACATCATTGCTTTCCATAGAGTCGGCAACAAATACAACCAAAGAATAATATCTACCATCAGGCAATTGTATGATCGCAATATCGTTTTCCGCTGCCTTCAACCCTTCGGCATTACGAAACGAACTCCCCGTTTTGTGTGCGACGAATGTCCCTTCGGGAAACAATGCTTTTATTTTATTTCCCCCTGTAGTAGTCCCAGCCAACGTATCCCACAAAAAATCGTGGAAAGGCTGGGGTAAAATATCCTGTGTTCTAAATATTTCTAAAGCTTGTGCAGCAGTATAGGGGGTAGACCAGTTAGTATACTGTACTTCCCAAGGTCCGTGCATTTCTTCTTCTGTGGCAGTAATGGCAAACTCAGAAAGGCCAAGACCTCTTATATATCTATCCACTACAGCTGTACCTCCTACCAAGCGAAACAGGATATCACATCCATTATTATCGCTCTTAGATACTGTATATCTGATAATATCAGCAACAGAGAGGTACATCTCTCCCTGCGGATAATCGTCCCTTAACGGGCTGTGAGTATTGGGGAGTAAGTCTCCCTTCTTTACATACAGCTGATGATCCAGAGTGAGATTATTCTTATTTAAATAATCTAATACAGCCAATGCTAAATGAAACTTGTATACACTTTGGGTTGGATAACGAAAATTATTATTGATAGTCAACGTGTCTTTTCCATCTACAATAAGAGCAACGCCAACTGTAGCATCTTTACCCTGAATTATTTTTTGAATCTTGTTTCTCAAAACCTCATTTTGTGAAAACATAGGAAAAGCAACCACTATGGCTGAAAAAAGAAATAAAAGTTTCTTCATAAATATTAATCTATCAAACGTAATTGTTCTTTTAATCGTAAAATTTCGTCCTGCATCGTATCTATCTTATCCAAAAGGTTTTGAATAACATCAATCCCCGCCACATTAATTGACAGGTCGTAGTACCAACGTACATACTGATCCAAGTGACTCAACTGCGAAATATGTATATACCGCTCGTTATCAACAATACTTATCTGTATCAGTCCTTCATTTTCAAGCTGCACAATAAAATCGGGCTCTACTTGGTTTTGAATACAATATTCGTGTATAATAATCAGTTCTGAATTCATAACTGTGGCGCTTTAAATTAAGACTTTGCTAACTTTTCGAACAGTTCCCTCTGTTCTGCATTCAGATTGGTCGGGATTTTCACCGTATAGGTAATAATCAGATCTCCAAAATGTCCATCCTTTTTATATACAGGAAAACCTTTCCCTTTTAGACGAACTTTTGTCCCATTCTGAGTTCCGGCGGCAACTTTCAATTTTACTTTTCCTGTAAAAGTGTCTACCGTTTCCTCTCCTCCAAGCACAGCTGTATACAAGCTTAGATCTGCATTCGTATACAAGTCATTGCTCACTCTTTTGAATTTCGGATCTTCTTGTATCACAAACGTAATATACAGATCTCCGTTAGGGCCTCCATTTCTACCGGGAGCTCCTTGTCCTGCCAGCTTTATTACTTGTCCGTCTGCTACCCCTGCCGGAATTGTTATCCGTAAATTTTTTCCGTTAAGAGTCAAAGTCTGTTTATGAGTTTCAGAGGCATCACGCAAACTTAAATGAAGTTCCGTAGTATAATCTTGCCCTCTAAATGCGCTTGTCCGAGAACCTCTGGATGCGCCCCTACCACCGAACAGGGACTCAAAAAAGTCAGAAAACCCTCCTTCGTCTTCACCGGTAAAGCTATATGTCCTTCCGCCAAAGTCGCCACCAAAGCTGCTATAATCAGCAAAACCTCCATTCTGAGCTTGTTGCTGACGTGCTTTTTCAAATTCTTCGGCATGCTTCCAGTTCTCTCCGTACTCGTCATACTTTTTACGTTTTTCGGGGTCGGACAGAACTTCATTCGCCTCGTTTATCTGCTGAAACTTCTTCTTTGCTTCCTCATCATTAGGATTTATGTCAGGGTGATATTTACGGGCTAACTTTCGGTAAGCCTTTTTTATATCATCGCCACTGGCAGTTTTAGATACACCTAAAATGCTGTAATAATCTATAAATGCCATATATTTTTCAATTATGAGTCAGAAGCATCAGAATATCAACTCCTGACCGAATTTATTTTTTCTTTGTTTTTAAGTTCGTTATATATTCTCAGACAAGCCCATGCATCGAGTGCAGCATACATTTTCTGTGAGTCAGAAAGTACATCTACTTCCCAGTTTGACAGGCGTTGCCCTTTTGATATCCTCTTTTCAAAAAGTATGCCATAAATACGCTGTAAGCCATTGTCTTCTATACCGTAATCTTTAACAAAAGACTGTAATTCGACGAAGTTAGCCGGAGCCAAACTCATCCGCTTGTGTATCGCCGAAAAGTCATCTTTCAGCGACAGCCCGATCTTCTTAACAGCAGGATTGACAAGAAGTTCGACCAAACAAGCAGGAAACCCGATGAGATTGAGCCGGAATAGGAAACAGGTATCGATTGTAGACAACTGCATAAGTGCTATCTGATGCGTCACTCCCTTACGAAAAGCAGGGCGGGTCTCTGTATCAAATCCGATAGCCTCACATTTGCTAAGATAGTCACATGCTTTCTTCGCCTCGGTTTCTTCTTGTATTACGATTATTCTACCCGGAAAAACTTCCTGTGCATAAGTAGACAATTCAGCTTTGGATATAGTGTTTACCATAATTCATTTGTATCAGCAGATTCGAGATCTTCATCAAGGTTATCATTTACTATCGTATATTTGAGTGAGTGCAAAGCTCTCAAAACATTTACCAGCTTCTGCCCCCAATATGATTTAAAATTCTCTATACAGAAATATAGTGCATCATTCATATTGTCTGTAACACCTCTTTCAAAAACCGTAATGAAGTTCTTCAAATCCTGATAGATATCCGAGAGATCTTCGCTTATACTGGCAGTAATAGGAGTGTCGCTATATTTCATATCCTGAAGAAAAACCTCAAGATACGCATCATTATTCTGAAATACATCATATAGCTTTGAAGAGATATAGCTATAATCTCCCTCCGTTACTGTTATCTCAGGTTCCTCGTCTTCATTTATGATATCTGTCTCGGGTACAAGAGAAGCTTTTAAGTAAAGCAGTGGAAGAAGCTTTGTAAGCTTATCTATCAACTCCGCTTCGCTTACATCTTCAAAGCTTTCAAAATAGCCACAATATTGTACTGCTACTGTTACAAATTCAATTGTATCACGAGAATAAACGATCTCTTTTAATTGGTTCTCCATTGTATATTTTAATTTTTCTGCCGTTTTATCGGCTCAATATATATTATCTAAATTATATTCTGATCTACACAAAACAGATCGTTGATTTTTCTTTAAGTAACAAATTTAACCTATTATTTTGTTAACTGTATTGTTCGGATAATATATTTTATTATCACTAAACATTCATTAAGCAATATCAATAAATCCCTTATCCTTGCCAATCATTCCCTGTTTCTACTCCTTATTTGGATGCACTTGCTATTTGCCTTATCTTTGCACCTTATTTCAAATAATTAGTAAATATATTATATTCTATATTTCTTACCGAAAAAGAGTATAATTCATTTTTTAACACTATAAAAATTAGCACGAAATGGGAGATACTCCAAATTGCCCTGCATGCAGCATGGAAAATACATATTTTGATGGTACTATGTTTATTTGTCCCGACTGTTTTCATGAATGGACAGGCGAAGCAAAAGCAGAATCAGACGATATGACACCACGAGACAGCAACGGCGCAGAGCTACAAGACGGAGATGCGGTTACAGTAATCAAAGATCTGAAAGTAAAAGGATCATCGATGGTAATAAAAAGAGGTACGAAGGTAAAAAGTATCCGCCTTACAGAAGAACCCACTGAAGTGGATTGTAAGATAGACGGATCGAGCATCGTACTTAAAACATGCTTCCTGAAGAAATAAGAGCCTGCTAGCCCTTCGGATATTAAAATAAATAAAAGATATTTTTTTCTTTGCGTCTATTTTTTAACCTAATATAAGTCTTTTTTATAGGGAGGACTATATAACTTTGCATTCATTATGCAGTACAGCCTATTCCCTCAATATAAATATAAATTTTTCAGCCTGGGTAGTGGTAGCAGTGGTAATTGCTACTATCTGGGAACGAGTGAATATGGTGTGCTCATCGATGCCGGCATAGGGATACGTTCCATACAAAAAGCCCTTCGCGAATACGGTGTCTCATTCGATAAAATCATAGCCGTATTGGTAACCCACGACCATGCTGATCACATCAAAACAGTGGGATGCCTGGGTGACAAATACAACATCCCTGTTTATGCAACGGAAACCGTACATAACGGGATCTTAAGAAACAGAGCTGTACGAGCAAGCTTGGTGCACTCAAGAAAGATTATAGAAAAAGAACAAACATTTTCTATCAGGGAATTTCAGATAACCGCCTTTGACGTTCCTCACGACAGTATAGAGAACGTAGGTTATCACATTGAGTTCGACGAGCAAACGTTTGTATTAGTAACAGATATCGGACGGATTACCGATACGATAAAAGAATATGCCGCGAAGGCAAATCACCTGGTAATTGAGGCCAACTACGACGAATATATGCTTCAGGCGGGTAAATATCCTTACTATCTGAAACAACGTATAGGCAATGGCATGGGGCATCTTAGCAACCGTTTATCTGCCCAGTTTATTGCAAGCATATACAGCGAAAATCTTCAAAACATCTGGCTTTGCCACCTCAGCCAAGACAATAATCACCCCGAAATAGCTTTTAAAGCCGTGGAACAAGCCCTCTATGACAATGGAGTGGTAGTAGGCAAGAACGTAAAATTAGAAACACTGAGCCGCTATAAAGTGTCGGGACTGAGAGAGTTTTAAGAGACATCTTACTAGCGTTGAATATCACCTCTCTATTTTATTGAAGACTCGGCTTCAAATATGAAAAAAGTAAGATAGCAATAATCGCAGAAAATCTGTTACTTTTGTTACATCTTAGTAAAAGGGAGAATTGCATGAAAACAATTAATATAAAAGGAGAATTGCTAGAACTGTCGCAACCTATTGTGATGGGGATATTGAATATTACTCCTGATTCATTTTTTGCAGAGAGCCGCAAACAGGGTGAACAAGAAATTGTTGCCCGTGTAGCAGAAATATTAACACAAGGAGGCAAAATTGTGGATATAGGAGCACAGTCTACACGCCCTTCGTCTACATTATTGTCCTCAAAAGAGGAGATAGAACGCCTAAAACCGGCACTGAATATTATAAATAAAGAATTTCCCGACGCTATTCTCTCGGTTGACACATTCTATAGCGATGTCGCTCGTTTTTGTGTAGAAGAACATGGTGTTGACATTATAAATGATATATCGGGAGGTGAAATGGACAAAAATATGTTCGACACCGTTGCTTCGCTCAATGTTCCTTATATTCTTATGCACATGCGAGGCACACCTCAAGCAATGAGCCAATTGACAGATTACGACAATCTGATTCAAGATATTTTTTACTACTTCTCTAAAAAGATAGCCGAACTACACCTCAAAGGCGTAAACGATATTATAATAGATCCGGGTTTTGGATTCAGTAAAACCATCGACCAGAATTATGAGTTGATGGCTTCATTGAAAGGCTTCTCTATTTTTGAGCTTCCTTTACTTGTTGGTATTTCCAGAAAGAAAATGATCTATAATTTAATAGACTCAACAGCCGAAGAAAGCCTTAATGGCACATCCATACTAAACACTTTCGCCCTACAGAACGGGGCTGACATCTTACGTGTGCACGACGTAAAAGAAGCAGTAGAAACGATAAAAATTACAGAAAAATTAAAAGGGTACAGCTTATAGCAAATACCCTTTTCTGATTTTATCATTTTGGACTTATCCTTTTGAAGCGTTCCATTGTTCTCAATACATCATTTACATAGCGTGTCGTTTGTCCGGCTCTGAAGTATCCACTTTTACATACAGGGTCATTATAATATTCAGGATTTCCTTTCAGCTCCAAATATTTCTTCACATTCCCTTCCCATATATAAGGGTTAGCGCCATATTTTTGAGCCAAAGCCTGCGCATCATTTATATGCCCATTTCCTCCATTATAAGCTGCAAGCAAGAATTTCTCGCGCTCCTCTATGCTACTCACTTTACCAAATATTTTGTCTAGTCTATCGAGTAGCTCTACGGCAGCACCTATACTTAAATCGGGATTCATCCGGTCTTCACTTTTCAGACCAAGAGACGCTGCTGTGCGTGGCATCAATCCCATTATTCCGGCAGCTCCCGCCCATGAAGTAAGATTATTTTGAAAACGAGACTCATGATAACATATCGCTGCCAAAAAACGCCAATCGTACTTTGTTCCTTTAGCATGCTTTTTAAACAGTTCGTCATAAATAGAAATTGCGCCCTTAGGTAAATTCTTCGGGATTTCGTACTCACCCTCGAAAGTCTGCTTACTCAGCTCGAAATACTTTTTAGTAATTCCTTTATAAACAGGAGTATTCCCATTCTGCTGGAACCATTCATTTAATGCTTTTGCCAACTGGGGAGAATCTTTCCGCACAGCCCATGATGAGCGTTGGTCGAAACTGATCTGAAGCGATATATCTATATTGCGATAATATGTTTTGTTCAACTTGGCAATATATTCATCACATATTGTATATTTTATCTTTCCTTGAGATACCATTTCGATGAGGTCTTCACTGGTAATCGTATCCTCATTTACAGGATGAATGTTGATACCTCCTCCCAGTTCGGAATTCAGATTTAGCAAGCGTTGATAATATTTTGTGTTGTCTTCTACATAGACCTCTTTGCCGATCAAGCCCGTTACATCTTTTATTATAGTATCTCCCTTATTTGCCTGTTGGATTAATACCTGATGGGTTATTTGTTGCAGTCCGCAATATAGGATAGAATCTTTAAGTCCTGTCTGTATAGGTACAGCATAGGCGATGAGGTCGCCTTCACCATTATTCAGCATCTGCACAAGCTTAGTTGTATTCTCCGCTACCTTTACTTTCAATGTCAGCCCATAGTGGTCGCAGAAATCCTGAGCGAGGTCATAATCATACCCCATAGGCTCTTCTTTGTATATAAAGTAAGATGTAGAGGTGTTGAGCGTAATAATGGTTAGTTCCTTCTTTTGTTTGATCTGCTCAAAATCATAGGGAGTCTTCTGTTCTTTCTTTTTACAGGCCGAAAAGAGACAAAGAACTATCAGTACATATATACAACAGAATTTTCTCATGTTTTTATCAGTTGAGATTTAGGTATTATATATAATTAATCTTATTATAAAAATAAGATCAGGCTATCTTCGTATCTGTTTATATTCTGTAGCTCTCCTGTTTAAGAAGTACTGAACGAACCGAAACGAAGGCTTCCAATTTTATGAAAACCTCCGTATCAATTCCTATTTTTTATTATCAAAATTTCATGTCTTGCGAAATCATACTTTCAACTTTCGCGTTATATTCTTCAATTACACTATTTACTACATCTCCGGCTGTAGGAAGGTCTTCAATCAGTGAGCTAACTTGTCCTATCTCAAGTTCGCCTTCCGAAAGGTCTCCTTCAAAAATTCCTTTCTTAGCACGCCCACGTCCTAAAATTCCACGCATTTCTTCTGCTGTTGCTCCTCTGTCTTCTGCTTCCTGAACTGTAGTATAAAAATCATTCTTTATTAGTCGGGTAGGACTAAGTTTTTTCAATGAGAGAATGGTATCCCCTTCTTTAAGATTTATACACAATTCTTTAAACTCCTTAGAAGCCGAACTCTCCTGTGTAAGAGCAAACCGAGTACCCATCTGAATCCCTTCCGCCCCTAATGCGAAAGCAGCTAACATAGCACTGCCCGTCCCTATCCCTCCGGCTGCAATAAGAGGGATCGATATGCTTTTCCTTACTTGCGGAATCAGCACCATTGTAGTAGTCTCTTCACGTCCGTTATGCCCTCCGGCTTCGAACCCTTCAGCTACTACAACATCCACTCCTGCCTCTTCACATTTTAATGCGAATTTAGAACTGGAAATAACATGTGCCACTTTTATTCCATTATCTTGAAGCTTTTTAGTCCAAAGCTTAGGATTACCTGCCGATGTAAATACAATCTTCACCCCTTCGGATACAATAATATCCATAATCGCTTCTATGTCAGGATACATTAATGGCACATTCACACCAAAAGGTTTATCTGTAGCTGCCTTACATTTTTGTATATGCTCGCGCAATGTTTCGGGATGCATAGACCCGGCTCCTATAAGCCCAAGCCCTCCGGCATTACTGACTGCCGAAGCCAAACGCCAACCACTACACCAAACCATACCTCCTGATATAATCGGATATTTTATACCAAATAAAGATGTAATTCTATTATTCATTCTTTTCATTCAATTTGTTACGTATTGCAAATTTAGGAAAATATTGAAAATGGAAGTATAATCCAAAGACTAAAGCTCACTCTTTTTGTTCAATATAAGATTACAACGTACTTTTATGTAAATAAATTATCTTATAATAGAAGAAGTGCTTCGTTCCTATATATGACAAGCAAGGATAAAGAGAGCAGAACAAATTCAGAAAGTGACAATAGATAAGGGTCTAAAAAGTGTCACTTTTGTCACCTTTTGCTTTATTGTTAGAATCTGTTGAGTAGAATATATAGGACTTTCAAAAAACTAACAAATTAATTGCATATATTTGAACAGCCAATCATTCAATACATTATCATTGCTATTTATGAAAAACATATTATCAAAATTAAGCTATTTATTATTAGTCGTTGTATTTATCTCATGCGGATCTAAAGGACAAAAAGAGACCGGATGGACATCTTTGCTTGATAAAGATTTGTCGAAATGGGATATGTATCTGAGTTACGAGATGAAAGACAACTACAACGGCAGAGTTCCATTAGATGCAAACGGAGACACAATCAAACCTATAGGATATAACAACAACTATAAAAATGTATTTACGGTAATACAGGACGGTGACGAACCAATATTAAAGGTTAGCGGGGAAGTTTACGGATGTGTTTTCACAAAGGAAAGTTATAGAAATTATCATCTCCGACTAAAGATGAAATGGGGAAGTCAGAAGTGGGAGCCAAGACTCAATAAGTCTTTGGACTCAGGAATATTATACCATTCCATCGGAGAGTGTGGCGCCGACTATTGGAGAACATGGATGACAAGTCATGAATTTCAACTAATAGAAACCGGAACTGAGGGCAGCAGTGGAGACTACTGGTGCATAGGTCAAACTCAAATGGATGTTCGTGCCCGAAAAGATTCATCGAGAGTCGTATTCGACAATGCAGCTCCCTTAATCCCGATCGGAGTTAACTCTCCTTACGGCTACTACTGCGCAGCAAAAGGCACAATAGAGAGACCTAAAGATGAGTGGAACGACATAGAGCTTATATGCTACGAAGGCAAAAGCTTACATATTGTAAACGGCAATGTAGTAATGGCATTATCCAACCTTCGCCACCTGGACAATGGAGAAACAAAGCCATTGGTAGAAGGCAAAATACAATTACAGAGCGAAGCCGGAGAAGTATTCTATAAAGACATTGAGATCAAAAAGATAAAAGAACTCCCAGCAGAATATCAGCAGTATTTCAATTGATAATAAGAAGGAAAGGAATGCTATCTTTATTTTGTAGCTTTAGACTTTTTATAGATAGCCTGCAATTTCTTATTATTAAGCTCTATGCTTAGAGTAGACTGACTAAGATCTTTCTTCTTTTTCCTATCTGAATAAGTCACTTCCTTCTTCACAGGCAATGTAATAAAACAAACGCCTTTGTTGTCAAGAATAGCTTCTATGGAGTCTGTAACAGGAGTGTAAAGCACGCTGCGTATTTTATCTGCTTTACGACCTACTGTCAATGAATCTGCGATATGCTTGCTCAATAGGTTTTTAGAGGTATAGAATTGACTTAAGGTATCTACTGATAACTTTTGCATTCCCTTACTGCTAACAGTAGACATGGCACTAAAGAAATCTGTCAAGGTTTTCTTCACTTCATCCAGATCTTTTCCTTCGAGCGTTTTCAGCTGACTAAGATAGTCGTAACGTTCCTGAGCCAATGCAATGTACTCTCCATCAATCCGCCCAAGTTTTGAATTCTCCAGATAAGCCAAATAGACATCTGCTGAATTTTGAGCTTGAGCTGCAATCCAACTTAACGAATCTATCACATGCCGAATATCTTTTAGATAAGGCGTTTCAGGATGATCTTTGAGAAAAGCAAACAGGGCATCTATATCATTTGATCTTCTGAGCTTTTCCCAAGCTTTTCGTTCGTTGTCACGTAGTTCTACAATCTTTTGATAAGCCTCCTCACTGTATTTCCCTTCGGGGTATTTCACCAAGTATTTAGAATATCCCAAAGGCGTATTTTCTTCGATACACTTGTTCCAATATGCAGTTTCAGTTGCCAACGTATTCAAATTCTGTTGACGCAAGTAGCCCCCTATCACCCCAACTATCATGAAGATAATGAGCCCCACAAAGAAGAATATTAACAGCTTCTTATTTTTACGGAAAAATGTATTCTTATCCTCCGCCTCTGTCGAAGGTGAAGTTTCATCTTTATCTAAAGCATTGTCTAAATTATTTACTTCACCTTGATCGGCTTCTTCATGAAGCTCTGGGGATATTACTGCCTCTTCATCTGCCGACAGCAAACCTGAGGGGTAAGAATTTTGTGCAATTTCCTGACAGTCACGACAGAATATTTCACCATCTTGTGTATCTTTACCACAAAGAGGACATTCATTATTGCCACTATCTGACATAACTATGTTGTTTTATTGTTTATTCTCAGCATGTAAACAATCATTTCCGAGGTTTGTTTACTTATCTCATTTTCTATACATCCTCAATTGTCATGAGGCGATTTTTATTGTTACTAAATTACAAAACTTTTTTTGATATTGACTGTTTCTAATATTGAATATAAGACATGTTACAAATTTACACAATTCGTACTCAATAAATATTTATATGTCATGGACGTGATCGCTATTATAGAAAAATATTATAAGAAAGATTCTGATTTATATAAGATACTGATCAGACACAGCAAAGAGGTAATGAACAAAGCCCTGGAGATCGCAAAGAAACACCCAGAACTAAATGCTGATATTCAGTTTATAAAAGAAGCCGCCATGCTTCATGATATAGGTATTTTCCTTACCAACGCTCCTTCTATCGAGTGTAATGGAATAGCACCGTATGTGTGTCATGGATACTTGGGACGTGAGTTATTAGATGCCCAAGGATATCACCGTCATGCATTGGTTTGTGAAAGACATACAGGCGTGGGCATTTCTCTCGAAGAAATAAAAGCAGAGAACCTGCCTTTACCGCACCGCAATATGCAACCAATGAGCATTGAGGAAAAGATTATTTGTTTTGCCGATTGTTTTTATTCAAAGACAAATCTGGGAGTAGAAAAGTCAATAGACAAAATAAGAAAAGGTTTAGAAAAGCATGGGATAAACTCCGTTAAAATATTTGATGAATGGAGTCTTGCCTTTTTATAAAAGAGAAATTATTTTTCAGCCAGATACATAGAGCAAACACCAAGCGTATAAGTCTTGTATATTGCTTTTCGGAAACCATTTTTCAATAGGGTCTCTGTCATATCTTTTCCCTGAATAAAAGCTTCTATTGATTTTGGTAAATAAGAGTAGGCTGTTTTATCTTTTGATATCAATCGCCCAACTGTAGGTATAAATAATCTAGAATACAACCAATATGCTTGCTTCATGGGAAAATGTTGGGGAGTACTAAGTTCTAAAATCATCAACTGACCTCCCGGCTTAAGAACTCGTAGTATTTCTTTCAATCCCTTGTCTAAATCTTCGAAGTTACGAACACCAAAAGCCACAATTGCGGCATCAAACGAATTATCTTCAATACTCAAAGCCATACAGTCTTGCTTCTCGAAACTTATTTTATCAGATAACCCCGCCTTTGCTACTTTTTGACGCCCAACATTCATCATGCCTTCAGATATGTCGATTCCCAGTATATGCTGAGGAGATAATATATCATAAGCCTGTATAGCGAGGTCTCCTGTACCGGTAGCAATATCCAGTATATGTTGAGGGTTATTCTTTTTAAGCATAGACAAGCCCTTCTTACGCCAGCCTATATCTATACCCATCGACATTGTATGGTTTAGGGTATCATAGTTTTCGGCGATGGAATCGAACATCCGTTCGACTTGTGCTCCCTTATTCTCTGTAGAGGAATAAGGCACTACTTTTTCGGCTTTATAGCTCATTATCTTTTATGGAATATAATTGAAGTAGACTTCAGTTGAAGATCAAGCATTCTTGAGATAGAAGAAAGTATCTTCATCTTGAATTTCCTGTATTTTAGTTCTGTTCCCCTCTGCAATAATTCTGAATGGATCGGTTGAGTTATCAACCAAAAGCCAGTAATCGGAGATAGGAATAAATAGCGAAAATAAGTTTCGCATTCCTGCAAAGTAGCGTCTTACTACAACATCATCAGGAACATGATGCCCTCCAAAACGCACGCGCTGCTCTACCCTTTTTATTGCCAATTCTGGCGATTCGAGCCAAAAGTATATAAGTGTTACAAAATAACCCTCAGCTTGCGCACGTCTGATAAAGTTGACGTACGACTTGGTCGCCAATGTTGTCTCTATAGCAAAGTCTTCCTGAAGACGCATCATTTCGTTCATGCGCATAAGCATGATACGACCGGCTTCAATAGCGACTTTCTCCGGCTGAAATGGAGACAATCCTTTGGCTATTTCATCGGCGTTGATAAACTCTTTACAATCGAGCATTTCAGGAAACATGGCGTATGATGCGGTTGTTTTTCCCGCACCATTACAGCCAGCTATAATATAGAGATTTGGCATCCGTTTCTATCCTCTCTTTTTTAGATATCTGCTAATGTTTTCTTCGATACGTTCCGAAACATTGCTTACATCTGCTTTTATAAACGGTTCTCCAACTATCTTTTCGTATAGTTCGATATAACGTTCCGATACACTATTGCAATATTCCTCTGTCATCTCCGGAATAGTCTGTCCTTCTTTACCTTGGAATCCGTTATCCATTAACCATTTGCGAACAAATTCTTTAGATAGTTGTCGTTGTTCTTCTCCCTTTTCAAACAGATCTTGATAAGTATCAGCGTAAAAATAGCGAGAAGAGTCTGGTGTATGAATTTCATCTATTAAGAAAATCTTTCCATCTTTTTTACCGAATTCATATTTTGTATCTACTAGAATCAGTTTTTTTTGTGCAGCCATTTCTGTACCGCGTTGGAAGAGTGCATAAGTATATTTTTCAAGTTGCTCGTATTCTTCTCTACTTACTAATCCTTGTGCAATTATCTCTTCTTTAGATATATTTTCATCATGGCCTTCATCTGCCTTTGTTGTAGGAGTAATGATCGGGGTAGGAAATTTTTGATTCTCTTTCATCCCCTCAGGAAGTGACACTCCACAAAGAGTTCTTGCTCCTGCTTTATATTCACGCCAAGCGCTACCGGTGAGATAACCACGAATTACCATTTCTACTTTGTACGGCTCGCAACGCAACCCTGTTGTTACCATAGGGTCAGGTGTTGCCAATTTCCAGTTAGGAACAATATCGGCTGTAGCATCCAGAAATTTCGCAGCAATCTGATTCAGCACTTGTCCTTTGTATGGGATACCTTTTGGTAACACAACATCAAAAGCCGAAATACGGTCTGTTGCAATCATCACTAATAGGTCGTCACCTACAGAATATACATCCCTTACTTTTCCATGATAGACATCTGTTTGCCCATTAAAATGGAAATTGGTATTAACTAGAGTACTCTTCATTTGATTTAATTTTTAATTTCCATGTTTATAACATATAAACGCCAAAGCCGTTCATTTTCCTAAGTATATTTATTTCTTTATATTCTTATCTTTTCATTAGAATATCTTTATCCATTTGTTTATCAACGATAAACAAAATCCGGATTACTCTCTCCAAAGGTAATAGAACTATGTTAAAAAAACAATGGCAAAAGAAAGAATAAGAGACTTTTTGTAAGAATTAATATAATTTCAATTTATCGTTTTTTCTTCTTTCAAATTTATATTCTTTACGCTTCTTTTTTTAGAATTTATACCCTAACGATAAACATACTCCCTTATTTTTAAATCCTCTATCATTGAGAAGAGAACTCAATTTAGTGTCTTTACGACTAATATTTGTGAGACCATATTCAAAATCAAATCCTATAGTATATTTCTCAAATTCAAGTCCTGAACCAAACCTTATGCCAATATCTAATTTTTTAAATCCATTTTCTCCAAATGAATCTTGGCTAGTATCAACATCTTCACCTTCGGCTTGCTTATGAGTTATCTTTAGCCTTGTTTTACCTCCTATGCCGTAGGCGAAATAAGGTCCGCCATGAAAATACAGACTAATATTTTCCTCTATTTCAGGTTTATAAGCAATTAAAAAAGGCACCTCTAAATATCTGAGTGTGAAGTTTTGCGTCCACTGCCTTACTCCCCCTTCCAAAACTTCGGAACCTTTGTATACTACGCCCTTTGTTGTAAGGCCGACTTCTGTCTGCAAATAAACGTTGTCTCTAAACTCATATTCAGCGGTCAATCCAATCTGATAACCGGCATGTAATTTTTTGCTGATTTCCGGAGCTACACTTAGTACTCCACTATACAAATTACCTCCACCTCTTATCCCAAATCGGAAAGGGGGCTCATCCTGAGCAAACAAAGAAGTAAAATAAAGCAATAGAAAGATCGTTGAAAAAAGTCTTGTTGTGGTCATATAGTTTTTCTGATTATAAAGTTTCGTTCAGAAGGATCGAGACGTGTTTAGGTACTAAAGATTAAATATACTATAATTTTATATCTACATTCTCAGCTTTACCTAATCTGTATTTGTTGTATGATTATGAATCTTCTATTATATGAAAAAGTTCATGATAGCCTTTTCAATAATTCAAATAATATAAATATCTTTTTGCAAAGTAAATAGTTGTCTTTAAATATAATAAACTATGGTTGTAACGTTTCTAATTCCTTTATCCACAAAGCCACAGAAGCATCACTTGGCATCCGCCAGTCACCACGTGGAGACAAGTTTACTGACCCTACCTTCGGACCATCAGGCAGACACGAACGCTTAAACTGCTGAGAGAAAAACCGCCAAAAGAAGGTTCTAAGCCATTTCAATATCTCCTGATTAGTATATTGCTCTGCAAAGGCATGCTTAGCTAGAAAATATATTTTTGAAGGAGGAAACCCAAATCTCAACACGTAATATAAGAAGAAGTCATGCAATATATATGGTCCTACCACATCTTCTGTCTTTTGCAAGATCTCTCCGTTTTCATCCATAGGAAGCAGTTCGGGACTAACAGGTGTATCCATTACATCAAGAAGTATAGCTTTAGACGACTCATCCATATGTGTATCGGCAATCCATCCTACTAGGGTGCGAACAAGCGTCTTCGGAATACCCGTATTCACTGCATACATCGACATATGATCTCCGTTATAGGTGCACCAACCTAATGCCAATTCCGAGAGGTCTCCCGTTCCTATCACAAGCCCATTCACTTTATTCGCATAATCCATCAGTATTTGGGTTCGCTCGCGAGCCTGAGAGTTTTCGTAAGTTATGTCATGGGTATTTACATCATGTTCAATATCCTTGAAATGCTGAATTACGGCATCTTTTATAGATATTTCTTTAATCGTTGTTCCTAACGACTGCATCAACTTAATTGCATTCGTATAAGTACGATCGGTAGTCCCAAAGCCCGGCATTGTGATACCGATTATATTCTCTCGGGATATATTCAGTTTGTCAAATGTCTTAGCTAAAACAAGCAATGCCAATGTAGAATCAAGACCACCTGAAACACCAATTACTGCCTTTTGAATAGAGGTATGCAGCATCCTTTTGGCTAGGCCGCTAACTTGTATTGAAAATATTTCGTCGCAACGTTCATTCAACGTACCATCATTTGTTGGAACAAAAGGTGTAGGAGATATAAATCGCCTCAATCCATATTTTTTTATGTCCGCTTTTTTATCCTTACCTAATTTATCTGAAATAGATTTTGATATAAGGTTTTTAGACACAAAAACGTCTCTAAACTCAACACCTTTTATAGCTGTATATTCAGACAAGGAAAATGATTTGTTCTTCAATCGATCAATGCGTAACCGATCAATATCTATATCTGCAACTGTAACTTTACTATCGAACGAAAAACGTTCTCCTTCAGCCAAAATCGAACCATTCTCTGCAATCATACTACTCCCGGCAAAAATTATATCGGTAGTAGACTCCCCATTGCCCGAGGCAGCATATACATATCCGGAAATGCAACGTGCCGATTGTTGGCTAACGAGAGATTTTCGATAAAGATGTTTACCTGTAGTCTCGTTACTTGCCGAAAGATTAAAAACCACCTCTGCGCCATTGAGACAAGAAATACTTGATGGCGGTATCGGAGTCCATAAATCTTCACAAACATCAATTGAGAAATTAAACAATTCCGTTTTAAAGATAAGATCAACTCCCACAGGAACAGAACGGTTACATAAGGTAATTGTTTTTTCTTTTAATTCTTCGGATGATGAAAACCATCGTTTTTCGTAAAACTCATTATAATTAGGCAAGAACGTTTTAGGAACAGCACCCATAACTCGCCCGCCACTAACTACTACCGCCATATTATAAAGTCGATTGGATACAGCTATAGGCAGACCTACCAACGCCACAATAGACAGATTGCCCGTAGCATCACAGATACGGTTGAGTGATTTCAAGGCTTCTTCAAGCAACAAACTTTGTAGAAAGAGGTCTCCGCAAGTATATGCCGTAATGGATAGTTCAGGAAAAACTATTGCCGAAATGTTATCTTCTTCAGCCTTATTTATGAGTTTTATGATTTCGTCAGTGTTGTAATCGCAGTCTGCAACTTTCAAAGCCGGAGAAGCTGCTGCCACCCTTACAAATCCGTGGTTATTCATACAAATATTATATTTTTACAAACTTACAAAAGTTTTTTATTAATCACTTATTATAAAACATATTTAGCCTGCATACTATTTTCTCTTTAACTTTTTTGATGCATCAAAAATTATTTACCTTTGTGTAATCCTAAAAAAGCAAATACTATGGACTTTAATATTGACATAACACAAATTCTGAGCGCATTCGTTGTGCTTTTCGTACTAATCGATGTATCCGGATCAATTCCTATATTTCTTGGTTTCAAAGGAGAGGGCAGAGACATAAACCCGCTACAAGCTGCGATCTATTCTTTTATAATAATGACAGCTTTCTTATTTGTGGGCAAATGGGTACTTAACATGTTCAATGTAGAAGTTTCATCCTTTGCCGTTGCAGGAGCATTGGTCATATTTATCATCTCGATAGAAATGATATTTGGGGTCGAAATATTCAAGAATGATGCACCGGGAGGATCAAAGACTCTTGTTCCGATTGTATTCCCTTTAATAGCAGGGCCGGGAACGTTTACTGTGCTACTATCCATGCGTGCAGATTATGATGTATCGAATATAATTATTGCCTTATTTCTTAACATGATAATTGTATTTCTTGTACTCAGGTATCTGAAGGTAGTAGAAAAGCTGCTGGGATTAGGAGGAGTATATGTGTTGCGTAAATTCTTTGGAGTCATCGTAATGGCAATATCAGTAAGCCTGTTTACCTCAAACATAAATACCCTGATAGAAAGCCTCAGCGGTAAATAATACATGAGCTGGAAGGATTATCTATATATCCATAAGGGAGATAGGATAGCAATCATATTATTACTAATCCTTATCGTTATCTCGGGTGGAATATACATTCTCGTTTCCATTCAGAAAGAGAATGATAAAACCATCTGTCCTGAATCCGAAAGAGAATTTGAAGCATTTATAGAAAAACTAAAAGACAGGGATTCAACAAACTCCTATGCACAAGAAAACCATATACAGAAAGACAGCACACATTACACTGAATACACTCATCAGGAGAAGTTAAAAACCGGTGAAACAATAGAGATAAATAGTTCCGACACGACTGATCTAAAGAAGATACCCGGCATAGGGAGTGCTTTTTCCAACAGGATAGTAAAATACCGTAATCTATTGGGTGGATACAACAATCTGAATCAGTTGAAGGAAGTATGGGGGATGGACGATGATCTATTCAAGAAAATCATACCATATCTGAAAATCACGCCCAATACTAAAAAGATAAAAGTCAACACAGCCTCTTTTGAAGAATTGAACAAACACCCATATATCAAATACAAACGGGCCAAAATCATCATAGATATACGAGAGCGAAAAGGCAAAATAGAGTCTATAGACAGATTGTCTTTACTCGAAGAGTTTACAGATGCCGATACAAAAAGGCTAACACCCTACTTGTCATTTGATTAAAACAAAAAAACAGTAAGAAATCTTACTGCCTTCACTAAATAAATATAATAAGCCAAAACTTATTTCACTATTACCTTTTGGGCAACCTTTCCGGCTTTCAATATATATATGCCTTTAGGAAGTTCAATATTGCACACACCTAGATATGTTCTTAGGTTTATGCTTCTTACCTTTACACCCAATATACTATAAACTTCAAGATAGCCGGCCGTTGGAATATTTTCCATTGTTACTTTAGAGATACCATTGATCACAACCTCTAAAGTCATCGTATTATCTTGCTGTTCACCGGCAGTACGAAATGGGTCTGAAGGAAACTCCGCCCTAGCCGAATTGGCTGATAAAGAGAGCCCTGCAAACAACGCAATGAATAATATTTTTCTAATTCCTGCCATTAATCATACTCCTAATAAACGCAAATATAGATATTAAAGCTTATAAAAGAATAAAATAGAATAAAAAAAACCTTGTTTTTACAATTTTTCACGTAACCCTTCGTTAGCAAGAATTGTATTCGGAAAAATTTTCCTTGCTTCATCCAACAAAATCTGATTATCAGGGTATCGTGCCGAAAAATGACCAATCATCATTTTTTTTACATTTGCCAGCTTTGCTATCTGTGCAGCCTGAGACGCAGTAGAGTGCCCTGTGGCCTTGGCTCTTGTAGCATCTTCGTCTACAAAGGTAGCCTCATGATAAAGCAAGTCAACCCCCTCTATAATAGGCACTATCTTTTCATTGTAAGCTGTATCTGAACAATAAGCATAAGAACGTGCAGGCTCGGAAGGAATTGTCAGATGCGAGTTAGGAATAACCTTTCCCTCTTCTGTTATAAAATCAGCACCCTTTTTTATATTAGCTAATTCCCGAATGGGGATATTATGAAACTTTATCATCTCGGGAATCAAGTGCGCTTCCTTTTGCTTCTCCCGAAAAAGGAATCCGGCGCATGGAACACGATGCTTCAGGGGAATTGTAGTCACAGAAACAGAACGATCATCATATATTAGCTCACTCTTTTTAGGGTCAAAAGTTTCTATCTTCACCTGGAAAGGATTATCCTTACAGAAGAAGTCAATTTCGGGGCGCAATATTTCTTCCAGTCCCGCAACGGAATATATCGTAATATCACCCGTACGCCCAAGCAGCCCTAATGTAGAGATCAGCCCGATAAGACCAAAACAATGGTCGCCATGCAGATGGGATATAAAAATACTATTAAGCCTCCCAAAACGCAGTTTGCTTCTCCTAAACTGCAACTGTGTACCCTCCCCACAGTCTATCATAAAGAGTTTATCTCTTATGTTCAACACTTGCGATGAAGGATTATGCAGAGTAGTTGGAGTAGCCGAGCCACAGCCTAGTATATCGAGTTCAAACTTCTCCATTATTCGATATGTATAAGCTTATGAACTTGTAAGCTCAGCTTCCACTGTGAGTTCAACTTTATTTGTTCTACGCAATAGTCTACATTCTCCAAGTTGATTTTGTCTGCATCAAAAATCGGACTTAAAAAATAATTGTCGGCCTTTGGAAAAATAGAAGTATCAGGAATTGTATCTCCTACTTTAACAGGAATTCTTATTTCGTTTACTACAGGAATCCTGCTTTTTATCGTTTCGTAATCTTGCTTGGGACTACATGTAATATAATCTATCAAGGATGGCACAAGGCGCGTACCATTTGTCTCTATTGCTTGTTTATAGCCGTGCTTCCTGAAAACAGCAAGATATTCATCTTTGAGCTGGATAGTCGGTTCTCCTCCTGTCCATATAATCCACTTACAAGGATACTGTTTTATCTCTTCCAGTATTTCATCTATAGTCATCACATCGCCGTCGGCAAAGTCTGTATCACAAAAGCTGCAAGCGAGATTACACTTTGTAAGCCTTATAAATATAGAAGCCTCTCCGCTACGCCCCCCTTCTCCCTGCAAGGAGTAGAATATCTCATTTACTATCAGCTTCATATATTGCGGTCGTTTTTGGTGTTTCAGAAACTTCTACAGCATACAACTCAGGAATATCCGCCACAAATGTATCATACAGATATCGGGCAATATTTTCTGCCGTAGGATTAAAGGACAAAACATCATTTAAGTGCCTATGGTCGAGTTTCTCGTCAATATATTTCTTTACACTGTCTAGTTCTCTATAATCTTTTATAAAGCCTACTTGATTCAATTCCTTTGATTTCAAATGCACGGTAATAACATAGTTATGCCCGTGTAATCGGGAACAAGGATGCTCCTGAGGGAGTCCCTCAAGAATATGTGAGGCCGAAAAAGAGAACTGTTTGCTTATTTTGTACATGTACCTTATTCTAAATTTATTAAATACTAAAAAGTGACAAAAGTAACACCTTTTTCGTTGATTTCATTTGTTACCTTTTTTTATCAAAATTACAAATAACCTTTCAAGAGACTATCCTCATATCCATACTTCTATTAATAGATAATTATTAGAAAGAAATGTATCTGTTCGAGTCAGTTTCTATTCGAGGTATTTATTTCAGCTTTTTGCAAAAACATCGACTAGTCTCAACATTTTCATATTGATCATAATTAGGTATTTGCACATAGCCGCTTTTCTCATAAAGCCTTATCGCATCGGAGAGTTTACAACTGGTTTCGAGAATGCAGACTGAATACCCCAACTCTAAAGCCCAAACTTCCAATTCCTTCAATACATTTGAAGCAATCCTTTTGCCGCGATATTCCGGTCTTACAAACATTCGTTTTACTTCCATCGTATCTTCCGAGTACTTTTTAATTGCTCCGCACCCGACAACTATTCCTTCCGAATAAGCAAGAACGACATTCTTTATAGCTTCCACACCGTTATACTGACTGCATATCGTATGAGCCTCCCTATCCATTACGTCTAGTTCCGCATCGAGATATGGTATAAGCTCGATAAAATCTTTATTGGACGAATCAGTTCTGGTTATTGTCATTTACTTATCAGTTATTTCAAGAAATCATCAAAATAGCGAGTTATATGCTCATGCAGATGCACTCTATCACGCCCTATCATATTGTGACCATGCCCCGGATAGATGAAGAAGTCGGGATGCGTTCCTTTCTTTATTGCAGAATTTAGGAATTGAAGGCTTTGTTGCATCACTACTGTCGGGTCTTCGTCTCCATGTATAAGCATCAAGCGTCCTTTCAGATCTCCCGCACGTGCTACCATACTTGTTTCTTTATATCCTTCAGGATTTTCCTGTGGACTATCCATATATCGTTCGCCGTACATCACTTCATAATATTTCCAATCGGTAACAGGTCCACCCGCTACACCTACCTTGAAAGTCTCGGGATGACGAAGCATCAGATTGAGAGTCATAAAACCACCGAAACTCCATCCATGAACGCCTATCCTGACAGTATCTACGTATGGCAAAGATTTCAAGTATTCAACACCTGTCATCTGATCCTGAGTCTCTATAACACCAAGTCTGCGATGTGTGATATTCTCAAAATCTATCCCTCTATAACTTGTACCTCTGTTATCGATTGTAAAAACAATATATCCCTTTTCGGCCATATATATATCCCAACCCCTCGCCTGACCAAGCCATGAGTTATCTACCAATTGCGAATGCGGACCTCCATAGACATAAACTATTACAGGGTATTTTTTGTTCGGATCAAAGTTCAGAGGCTTAACAATGCGATAATACAAATCGGTACTATTATCGTTGGCTTTCAACGAACCTAAAGTAATTTCAGGCAACTCCACATTCTTGTAAGGATTCTTAGCTGTATGAAAGATATAGGTTTTATTTGTTTTAGTCTCCGTAACGCCAGCTTTACCCGGATTGTTTTGTGAAGTATAAATATCACATACGTATTTTCCCGAAGCACTCAGCATGGCATTGTGCACACCTTCTTCTTTCGACAGTTTTTCTCTCTTTCCGGTTTTGAGGTTAAGCTTATAAATATGCCTTTCTATCGGGCTTTCCTCGGTGGATACGTAGAATATAGTTTCTCCTTTTTTGTCAAACCCGAGAACAGAAGTGACATCCCAATTTCCCGTAGTGATTTGTTTTAGCAACTTCCCGCTAATATCGTACAGATACAAATGATTGTGCCCATCACGTTCACTTTGCCAAATAAATTTATTCGGATCATTTTTCAAAAATAGAACAGGATTTTCTGGTTCTACATATTTCGGATGAGTCTCTGTAAATAATGTCGTCTGCAGTTTTCCCGTCAAAGCGTCGTAGCTTCTTAGCACACATGTATCCTGCCCTCTGTTTACTTCTGCTATATAAACACTCTTTTCATCGGGACTCCAAGATATATTTGTCAGATATTTTTCTTTCGGTGTACCTGTTTTAAGGAATACTGTTTCCTGAGTTGCAGGGTGAAAAACACCGACTGTGACATGATGGCTTTTCATTCCTGCCATCGGATATTTTATATTTTTCAGTTGAGCAATACGAGTCGAAACATCGACCAAAGGATAATCTGTCACCATTGTTTCGTCCATACGGTAAAAAGCCAGAAGGTTCCCTTTAGGAGACCAAAAAGTGCCTTTATTTATTCCAAACTCATTTCTATGGACAGATTGTCCGTTTACAATACCCTTGTCAGTATCGGTTGTGACATCATACTTTTTCCCGTCAGGAGTTTGTACAAAAAGATTATTCTCTATCGTGTATGCCAAATTGTTACTTTTATCTGACAGGTCGTGATTCTCCATTTTTTCTGTAGAAGAAAAAGTTCCTGCCAACTTCTTATTTACAAAATCGTACAAATAGATCTTTTCGGGAGAAACGATCATCAAATTGTTTGACGTTGCAGAAACAAACTGAACGTAAGTTAAACTCTTAACGCTCTCTCCTTCGCCCAAACCACTATTGGCATTAATATCCTTAACTGTAAGTAAAACCTGAGCTGTTTCCTTTTCCGTATTAGGTGCTATCATGATAGAATCCCCCTTAACGTAGGTAAGTTTATCACCAGCCCAACTTACCCGGCGAGGCATTTCGGCACGATACTTGCTGTACGTTTTACCTCCCGGAATAAGGTCTTCGAGAGATAAAGGAATTTCTTGACTATAAGATTTCATAGGAAACAATATGCTTATAAGAAGAAAAAAAAGAGAACCGAATGATTTCATACAATATCAATTTGTTTTTTTACGAGCAAAGATAATGATTTTAAATGTTTTCGTTTCTTACAAAGAGCATATAATAGTATACCAGATAAGGGAAAGAAAAGACAATAACAAGAAAAAGATCAAGGGTTAAAGATCAAATATTCTGAATATAAACGACTCTTTTTCAGTCCAAATCTATTTTAACAGAAAGAAACAAGTTCATCAGCCTTGCTTAAATTAGTTTTTTTTAGAACAATTTTATTTTTTTAAACGTTTAAATAATAAATAGTATCTTTACACGTTCAAAATATCAAGGGGAAGATATATAACTTAACAAAATCAGGAAGAATGTCTATCTATAATGCATTACGCTACATAGGAATCGTTACACTTTGCGCTACAGTAATGATATCCTGTGACAAAAAAGCGACATCGAAATATGAGATATCCGGAAAACTGGAGAATCTTACAGGGAATTATTTCCTAATGTCTCATGAAGTCGGCGACTCCGTTGTTATAGATACAATTCCGATAAATGCAAAAGGAGAATTTTCGTTCAAAGGAGCGGTTGACACACTTACAGAAATGTCCCTTTATTTCAATCAGAACACAAAAAGCACCTATATACTTGTAAACAAAGGATGGGATGTAGAACTAAAAGGAGATGCATTATACCCCGACTTGATAAACGTGAAGGGTGGAGATGTGAATGATGACCTCACAACATTTAAGAATCAAAACAAAGAGTTGCTAAAGAATCGGGCGGACATCTTGATTGCTGCCGACAGAAAAAACTCAGACAACAATGATACCCTCAAAGTTAAAGACTACGTAGTAGAATTAAAAAATATAAACTTCGAATTATCGAACATTGCAGCTAACTATATAAAAACAAATCCGGAAAAGATAGCAAGCGTGATGTTAATCAACACATTTTTCAAAGACGAATCATCTATTCCCCGCCTCGATGAAAACCTCGCTTTACTAAAAGGAAAAGCGGTTGACTTCCAACTGACAGCCGACCTAAAACAATTTAGAGATAAAGTAAAACGATCATCGATCGGAGCAATAGCACCGGTTTTCAACCTGAAAGATGCAAATGGAAAAAATGTACAGCTGTCCGACTTTAAAGGGAAATATGTGCTATTAACATTTGCTTCTACAACTTGTGAAGTGTGCAAGTTAGAAAAAAAGGATGCTGTAAAGGTTTATAACGAATTGAAGAAACAGAAAAAGAATATCGAATTCATATCCATAATCAAAGATATAGAAGATGAACCGATATCAAAGAGTTTCACAGATTCTGTAAAATGGACGATCATACCCGTAAAAGGCGGATGGTCTGCAAAGGAATTCGATACTTATTATATACGCGAGATACCATACAATGTACTTATATCGCCTTCGGGTAATATAACCGACAGAGATTTCCCCGTTACCGCTTTAATAAAAAAGATGGATGAGCTGGTTGATTCCGGCAAATAGTCGTTAACACTTAAGGATTCCTTTTTTTTCCTTATATTTGTGTAGTACTAATAAAAGTACAACTTTACTACTATATACAATATAATAGATGTTGGTCAAAATTTTTGGAGCTGCTGTTCAAGGAATAGAGGCTACACTTATCACCATAGAAGTTAACTGCTCGAAGGGAATTAAGTTCATGCTGGTTGGGCTACCTGATGCATCAGTGAAGGAGAGCCATGAACGTATTATTTCGGCATTGCAAGTAAACGGATACAAATTCCCAAGACAACAAGTCGTCATAAACATGTCTCCTGCCGACATACGCAAAGAAGGCACAGCTTACGATCTGCCTTTAGCTATCGGAATATTAGCGGCATCAGACAGTGTAAAGCCGGACAAACTTGAAGAATACATAATAATGGGAGAACTTTCTCTCGATGGTAGCATACTCCCCATTAAAGGTGTTTTACCGATAGCCATAATGGCTCGAACAATGGGATTTAAAGGAATTATATTGCCGAATAAGAATGCACGGGAGGCAGCAGTTGTAAATAACCTCGAGGTATATGGTGTAGACAACATCAAAGAGGTAGTAAACTTCTTTAATGGAGATCACGATCTGGAAAAAACAATCGTAGATACTCGCACCGAGTTCTATAATGCCCAGCAATTATTCGATTTCGACTTCTCGGACGTAAAAGGACAAGAAAACGTAAAGCGAGCATTGGAAGTTGCCGCAGCAGGAGGTCACAACCTCATTATGATCGGCCCTCCCGGTGCAGGAAAATCGATGATGGCTAAACGAATGCCTTCCATCCTACCTCCATTCACCCTGCATGAAGCGCTTGAAACAACAAAGATACACAGCGTAGCCGGAAAAATAGGCACAGAAACAGCACTGATGGCTCAACGTCCGTTCCGCAGTCCGCATCATACAATTTCTGATGTAGCACTGGTTGGAGGCGGGGCATATCCTCAGCCGGGAGAAATAAGTTTGGCTCACAACGGAGTATTATTTCTTGACGAATTGCCAGAGTTCAGCCGAAGTGTGCTCGAAGTAATGAGACAGCCGCTTGAAGATAGAAGAATAACCATATCACGCTCAAAGTTTACAGTGGAGTATCCTGCAAGCTTTATGCTGATTTCTTCGATGAATCCGTGCCCATGCGGGTACTACAATCATCCCGAAAAAGAATGTGTTTGCCCCAATGGAGTAGTACAAAAATATCTGAATAAGATATCGGGGCCATTACTCGACCGGGTAGATATTCATATAGAAATAGTACCAGTTCCATTTGAAAAAATATCGGATAAAACCCCTGCTGAGGCAAGCAACCTTATTCGAGAGCGGGTAATTGTTGCTAGAGAACACCAAAGTAAACGCTTCGAGAATGAAGAAGGTATCTACTGCAATGCTCAGATGACACCCAAAATGCTCGCTAAATATGCTTCACCCGATAACGAGGGATTGCAATTATTAAAAACAGCAATGGATCGATTCAATTTATCAGCAAGAGCATACGATCGCATACTAAAAGTGTCTCGAACCATTGCGGATCTGGATAATTCTGAAAAAATTCATTCAAAACATTTGGCAGAAGCAATAAATTACCGAAATTTGGATAGGGAAACGTGGGCGAGTAAAAAATAAATTAATAAATAAGTAATACTAAAAATCTAGATCATGACTTTTACCGAATTAAGTAATTCCATTTTTGTGCAAGTAATAAATGATTACCATAAGGCAGATCATGTTGATACTCCAATAAACAACCCGTTTGAAGAAAAAACTATCGAGTATTTCCTATACCTCAAAAATTGGATTGATACAGTTCAATGGCATCTGGAAGACATTATTCGCGACCCTGAAATAAACCCAACAGAAGCTCTAAAAATAAAAAGAAGAATAGATACGTCGAATCAGGACAGAACTGACTTGGTTGAATTAATCGACAGCTATTTCCTTGATAAATATAAAGACATAAAGATACAACCAAATGCCCGTATCAATACAGAAAGCCCGGCATGGGCTATCGACCGTTTATCGATACTTGCTCTCAAAATATATCACATGCAGCAAGAGGTAGACAGAAAAGATTCGGATGCAAATCATCACGAACAGGTTTCTAAAAAATTAGATATACTGTTAGCCCAGCGTGAAGATTTATCCACAGCTATTGAAGAATTATTAGAGGACATAGAAGCAGGAAACAAGTATATGAAGGTATACAAGCAAATGAAAATGTATAACGACCCTGCTCTTAATCCTGTTTTATATGGAAAAGAATCAAAATAACCTAACACTAATTTTGCAATTATGGCTAAAGTATTAGTAATCCGCACTTCCTCGTTTGGGGATGTTGCAATTCTTGTACCTGTCATTTTTTCTGTTGCAGCAAAGTACCCTCAAGACCGTTTTTCGGTAATGACGCGTAAAGCTTTTGCCCCTCTATTCGAAAACTTAGGCTTCAACATTAATGTTATTCCGGTAGACGTTACCGGCAGACACAGGGGCATAGTAGGAATGTTCAGAATAATCAGGAGGGTTGCAACTCTTGGTTTTTCTCATGTCGCCGACGAACATGATGTCCTGAGATCTAAAGCCATCCGTTTTTTTATGAAAATGACAGGACGTAAAGTGGCTTATATAGACAAAGGGCGTAAAGAAAAAAGAGAAATGATTGCTAATAAAAACTTACAGCCCCCTTTAAAAAGTACTATCGAACGATATCAAAAAGTATTTGACGATTTGGGATTTCCTGCTCCCATGATTTTTACGAATGTATTACAGTTTATACCCAAAGACTTTTCTAGCTTAAGGGCTATAGCTACCGAAAAAACGGGGAAATGGGTTGGAATTGCTCCTTTTTCTAAGCATAAGGGCAAAATATACCCTCTGGAAAAAATGGAAAAAGTAATTGAGAAACTATCCAAAGAAGGGAATATTACTATATTTCTGTTCGGTGCAGGGAAAGAGGAAGATAGAGTTCTGTCTAAATGGGCTAAAATGTATCCAAATACAGTAAATACAATGGGGAAATTAAATCTGGAAAGAGAGCTTATGCTTATATCATATCTGGATGTAATGCTCTCAATGGATTCTGCAAATATGCATCTGGCATCTCTTGTTCAGGTTCCCGTAATATCAATCTGGGGTGCAACACACCCGTCGCTAGGATTTTATGGTTTCAATCAGGACTTAGACAATGCTATTCAAATAGATATTGAATGTAGACCCTGCTCGGTATATGGAGACCTACCCTGCCAACGAGAAGATTATGCTTGCTTAGAGAGAATTTCGGAAGATATGGTCGTATCCCGTATCCATAAAGAACTGAATAAAAAAGAATCATGAAAATAGCTATCCTATCACCATTTTTTCCCTACAGAGGAGGAATTGCCCAATTTAGCGAGTTGCTCTACAGAGGGCTATCGGGAAACAATGAGGTGAAGGCATTTTCATTTACAACATTATACCCTAATTTTCTATTCCCGGGAAAAAGCCAATATGTCCCTGACAATGAATATTCGGATATAGAAAGCTGTCGTACACTGAATAGCATAAACCCTGTCAGCTATATAAAAACAGCAAAGGAAATAAATAAATACAAGCCTGACATACTGATTATCTCCTATTGGATGTCATTTATGGTGCCTGCCTACAGCTCTGTTTGCCTGATGCTAAACAAGCAGATAAAAATAGTGTCACTTGCACACAATGCGATTCCTCACGAAAAACGAGTTATAGATAAGCCTCTTACAAAACTATTTTTCAATAGATGTGATGCTTTCATCGTATTAAGTGAAACAGTCAGGAAAGATGTATTATCGCTTTGCAAAGGGGCAAATATATTTTTACATCCGCATCCGATATATGATAATTATGGCGAAACAATAGAAAAAGAGCCAGCTTGCGATAAACTGGGAATAAGAAGTGACAAAAAGAATCTTTTATTTTTTGGTCTCATCCGAGAATATAAAGGCCTCGACTTACTTATAGAAGCAATGGACTACCTTGACGATAGCTTCCAACTTATCATATCCGGAGAAAGCTATGGCGATTTTGAAAAGTATAAAAAACTCATAGAGAAGTCTCGATTAAAGGATAATATAAAAGTATTTGAGCAATATATTCCGGATAATATGGTCGCCACTTTTTTCTCGGCAGCAGATGTTTTAGTATTACCTTATCGGTCTGCTACACAAAGTGGGGTTACTGCGATTGCCATACAGATGGAACTCCCTATAATAGCGACACATGTAGGAGAACTAGGAAATAGTGTAAAAGATGCACAAATTGGAGTTGTAGCACCAACTGCAACCAATACAGACATTGCCGAAGCTGTATTGGAATTCTTTTCGGATGAAAAGAAGATCTCTATTTATAGGGAAAAAATTAAAGAAGAAAAGAAACGATTATCCTGGAAAAGCTTCATCCAATTTACCGAATCTTCTTTATCCCGCTTGTAACATCTGCCTTCTAGTGCACTCCTAACAATCCAAATGAATTTTCCTCGGCTCGTTATAGGCAAGAATGATTATTGAGTTTCATAATCCTGTTTGCGTTTAAAATAAGTATCCTACTGAAATATACATATTTCTTGTTCTGGCTTTTCCATCATTATATCCGGGTGCAAAATTTCTCAATCCGCGATCGTATCCTATAGCCAAAACATATCTGTCGTATTCGGCATTAACACCGCCACCTAATCCCCAGTCAAATTTTCCGACACCAATACCGAAGAAGTCTTCTTTTTTTCTAAATTCTTCATCGTCATAGACATATGTCCAATGCGTTTTGCCGCCTAAGCCATATGCCATAAAAGGTCCTGCATGAAACATCAAACGAAAATCCCTGTTTATAGGCCAGAGGTAACCTACATGAAGCGGTATTTGTAAATAAGCAGGCTTATCGTTATTAATAAAATAGTGACCCGGAGCATCTGATGTCGCCTCTACATATTTTTTGCCTTTAGAACCTTTTACTGTGTATTCCATACCCGTTATCAAATACATTTTATCTGATAATCTGAAATCTACCGTCACGCCTATATTGAAGCCAACTTTGGCATAACTGTCCAGCTCACCTCTTGGCACTCCATCTTGTCCGGAAAGGTTTATCCCGGCTCTTACTCCTACAATCGCTACATTATCTTGTGCATTTCCGGCTGTTACTAGCAAAAGCATTACAGCTAATAGTTTTGTTGTTTTGTAAATTGCATTCATTATTATAACACATTATGTTAAGATTTTGTCAAAATAGTCAATCGTTTTAATTAACCCATCCCTCAGTTGCACCTTCGGTTCCCAGCTTAGCTTTTCTTTTGCTAAAGTTATATCGGGTCTTCTCTGTTTAGGATCATCACTAGGTAAAGGCATAAATATCAGTTTCGACTTTGAACCTGTAAGTTCGAGAATGAGGGTTGCAAGTTCAAGCATTGTGAACTCTCCCGGATTTCCTGTATTTACAGGACCAATAAAAGAGTCGTCGGTCGCCATCATTCGGGTCATCGCTTCAACAAGGTCATCTACATACTGAAAGCTTCTGGTCTGAGTGCCATCACCATATATCGTAATATCTTCTCCCTTGAGTGCTTGCACAATAAAATTAGATACAACCCTCCCATCATTGGGGTTCATATGAGGTCCGTAAGTATTAAATATGCGTACAATCTTTATTCTCACTCCATTCTGACGGTGATAGTCCATAAATAAGGTTTCGGCACAACGCTTTCCTTCATCATAGCAAGAACGTATCCCTATCGGATTTACATTTCCCCAATAAGATTCGGGCTGAGGGTGTACATTGGGGTCGCCATATACCTCACTTGTAGAAGCTTGTAGCACCTTTGCTTTCAGGCGCTTTGCCAAACCAAGCATATTGATGGCTCCTACTACAGACGTTTTTATTGTTTTTATCGCATTGTACTGATAATGTACAGGAGAAGCAGGGCAAGCCAAATTGTATATCTCATCAACATCCGCATGAAAAGGATGAACTATATCATGTCTGATTAATTCAAAATATGGATTATCTAAAAGATGTATGATATTATCTTTTGAGCCTGTAAAATAATTATCTAAGCATAAAACTTCATTCCCATCTTTCAAAAGTCTTTCACAAAGATGTGAACCAATAAATCCCGCACCACCGGTGACCAATATCTTTTTGCGATTCATTATTTTACAGAAATAGCTGTTATTTAATTTATTCTAAAACACAAAGAAACAAAAAACTTGACGAATGTAGTTTTTTTATTGAAAGAAAAACTACCTAAAGTACAGTTTTGCAATAGTTTGAATTTATCAGATTCTATTTATGAATTTGATCAGCAAGTTTTCTTATTATTTTATAAAGTTATACGTATCTAGAGTATATTTACTCCTATTTACCGGATACTATTTTTTTTATCTCATTCAGTTTATTTAGAGCCTCCATTGGTGTCAGATTGTTTACATCTAATGATTTAATTTCATCTCTTACCTGGCTGAGAACAGGGTCATCAAGTTGGAAAAAGCTTAGCTGATACCCTTCTCTGTTTTCTTTAATATCTTTAATCGGTTTCGATATACCTTGTTTGCGATTATCCGATTCCAATTGCTTTAATATCGAATTGGCTCTTTTAACAATGCTTTGAGGCATTCCCGCCATCTTAGCCACATGTATACCAAAGCTATGTTCACTTCCTCCGGGAACAAGTTTACGGAGGAATATAACTTTATTGTCTATTTCTTTAACCGAAACGTTGAAGTTCTTTATCCGCTTAAAAGATTTTTCCATCTCGTTCAGCTCATGATAGTGCGTTGCGAACAAGGTTTTTGCTCTTGCTTTAGGATGTTCGTGAATGTACTCAACAATAGCCCATGCAATAGAAATACCGTCATAGGTACTTGTTCCACGCCCTAATTCATCAAACAAAACAAGACTTTTAGGCGATAAGTTATTCAAAATATCAGAAGCCTCGTTCATCTCTACCATAAACGTAGACTCACCTACAGAGATGTTGTCAGAAGCTCCTACACGAGTAAATATCTTATCCACCAATCCTATTTGAGCCGATTCGGCAGGGACAAAACTTCCGGCCTGTGCCATCAGTGTAATAAGTGCAGTTTGACGAAGCAATGCCGACTTACCCGCCATATTAGGCCCGGTAATAATTATTATCTGCTGCTTGTTACTATCCAGAGATACATCATTGGCAATATAACTTTCCCCAAGCGGTAACTGCTTCTCTATTACAGGATGACGACCGTTCTTTATCTTTAAAACATCCGTATCATTTATCTCGGGACGGATATATTTATTCTCTTTTGCAACTTTGGAGAAAGAAAGTAAACAATCGGTCTGAGCAATAAGACTTGCATTTGCCTGTATTGCCGGTATATACTCTACAATACTAAGGACAAGCTCATTGAATAGATTAGATTCCAAGGCCTGAATTTTCTCTTCGGCTCCCAGTATCTTTTCTTCATACTCTTTCAGTTCCTGAGTAATGTAGCGCTCTGCATTTACCAACGTTTGCTTGCGTATCCAGCCTTCAGGGACTTTATCTTTATGAGTATTTCTGACCTCAATATAGTAGCCAAATACGTTATTAAAACTGATCTTCAGAGATGATATACCTGTAGCTTCAGTTTCTCGTTGTTGTATCTTTAATAAGTAATCTTTTCCGGAGTAGGCTATATCTCGAAGTTCGTCCAGTTCCGGGTTTACTCCTTTTCTTATTATATTTCCTTTATTAATCAGAGAAGGGGGATCGGGTTGCACTTCTTTTTCGATACGATCATGTATCACCGGACAAGGGTTGAGCCTTTCTCCTATTTCCCTCAAGCTTGGTTCGTCCGAAGCCAAAAATGCATTTCGTATCGGTTCTATCGCTTTCAGTGCCACCTTAAGTTGAACGATTTCGCGCGGAGAAACTCTGTTTACGGCAACCTTAGATATAATTCGTTCCAAGTCTCCGATCAACGCAAGCTGTTCTTCGAGCAAAGTTTTCAGTTCAATATCCTTAAAGAAGTATTCTACAACGGACAAGCGGCTATTGATAGGTTTTACATCTTTGAGCGGGAATACAAGCCAGCGGCGAAGCATGCGTGCACCCATTGGAGAGACTGTCTTATCCAAGATATCTAACAGGCTTTTGCCTCCTTCATTCATCGTTGAGATAATTTCAAGGCTACGCACTGTAAACTTATCCAAACGCACATATTTATCCTCCTCTATACGAGAGAGAGATGTTATATGCCCTATCTGAGTATGTTGAGTAACATCCAGATAATGAAGAATTGTCCCTGCAGCAATAACTCCGTTTGTCAGATGCTCCACACCGAAACCTTTCAGATTGCGGGTTTCGAAATGCTTCAAAAGGCGACCTTTTGCTGTATCTTCGGTAAACACCCAATCGTCGAGCTCGAAAATAAAAAAACGAGAGCCAAACGACTCTTCAAACATTTTTTTCTTACTTCTCTCTAAGAGCACCTCTTTAGGAGAAAAGTTTGTAAGTAGTTTATCTATATATTCTTTTGTACCCTCTGCAACGAGAAATTCTCCGGTAGAAATATCCAAAAAAGAAACTCCACAGGTGTTCTTTGCAAAGTGAATGGCACAAAGGAAATTATTCTCTTTATGATTTAGTATATTATCATTAATAGAGACCCCGGGGGTAACAAGCTCGGTAATACCTCTCTTTACAAGGGTCTTCGTTTGCTTAGGGTCTTCCAATTGGTCACAAATAGCGACACGCCTTCCGGCACGTACCAACTTTGGCAAATATGTATCCAATGCATGGTGTGGAAATCCTGCCAATTCTACAAACTGAGCAGTACCGTTTCCTCTACGCGTAAGCGTGATTCCCAATATCTCGGCAGCATCGATAGCGTCATCCGAAAATGTTTCGTAAAAGTCTCCTACTCTGAACAATAATATAGCATCAGGATGCTTGCTCTTGATCTCAAAATATTGTTTCATCAGTGGGGTTTCAGCTACCTTTTTTGACACAGTATTTATATAGTTTAGATGTTTTTATGAATCAATTATAAGAAAACAAAGATAGAAAAAAATAAATGAAAGTGTGATGAATCTTTATTTTGGCTTCGAAAAACGGAGTTAAAACTTATTTGTTTTTATCTTTTTTTAAATCCTCTTAGGGTTTAATCGCTATCAGGTTCTGCATATCATTATTCATTTTATTTAACCATAGAAATATATTCTAAAGGAAAATATATATTATATTTGTAGCTGTTTATAGAAAAAGAAAAAATGATGAAACGGTATATAAAGAAGTGGGTAGCTACTCATTCTTTGCAATTTATTTTAGGTATCTTTATCGTGGCAGTGAATACTTCCTGCTGCATAACAGGATATTGCCAGATAGATGAGAATCAGCAATATGCCGGATCGAAAGAAATAAACAAAGAAAAATAATATAAATAGAATGAGATTATTATTACTAGTATTGATCGCAGGAATCTCGCTTACAACTTATGCTCAAAACAGCAGTAGTAAGACAGAGGAACTTGCTAAAACAGAAAACAAAGTGAAAACAATACATTTAAACAAAATAGATTTTTTAAAGAAAGTGGCTAACTACGAAGCCAATCCGAACGAATGGAAATACTTAGGAGACAAACCCGCCTTAATAGACTTTTATGCAGACTGGTGTGGACCATGTAAGGCTGTAGCTCCTGTTTTGGAGGAATTAGCAAAAGAATATGATGGAGAAATATATATTTACAAAATAGATACGGAAGCAGAGCTTGAGTTATCAGCTCTATTTGGAATCAGAAGTATACCAAGCCTACTGTTCATACCGATGAACGGAACGCCACAGATGGCACAAGGTGCCCTCCCTAAAAATGCCCTAAAAGAAGCTATAGACAAAGTTTTGTTAGAAAAGGAATAAAAGACTTTCGTATATGACATAAAAAAAGGACTTCAAATTGAAGTCCTTTTTTATATTTTGTCAATATATTACTCCCACTCGATGGTTGCCGGTGGTTTTGAAGATATATCATAAACGACACGATTTACACCTTTCACCTTATTGATAATCTCATTAGAGACTTTAGCTAAAAACTCATAAGGCAAGTGTGCCCAGTCGGCAGTCATAGCATCTGTAGATGTTACGGCGCGTAAAGCAACTGTATTCTCATAGGTACGTTCATCGCCCATTACTCCCACCGAACGGATTGGCAATAATATTGCTCCGGCCTGCCATACTTTATCATACAGACCCCATTCGCGTAGCATAGAGATATAGATATCATCAGCATTCTGAGCAATCTCGACCTTCTCGGGAGTAATATCGCCAAGGATACGAATTCCAAGACCCGGACCCGGGAACGGATGACGCTTGATAAGATTTTCCTTCATGCCAAGCTCAAGACCTACACGACGCACCTCATCTTTAAATAACAGGCGAAGAGGTTCTACCAACTTCAAGTGCATCTTTTCTGGTAAGCCGCCAACATTATGATGCGATTTGATTACTGTTCCTGTTATCGACAAAGATTCTATAATGTCAGGATAAATAGTACCCTGCCCCAACCATTTTATATCAGTGAGCTTATGTGCTTCTTCATCAAAAACATCAATAAAGCCTTTACCTATTATCTTACGCTTTTGCTCAGGATCAGTAACACCTGCAAGAGCTTTATAGAAACGATCTTTAGCATTAACGCCTATCACATTAAGACCAAGATGCTCATAATCTTTCAAAACGTTTTCGAATTCATTCTTACGAAGCAAGCCATGATCAACAAACACACACGTAAGGTTTTTACCGATTGCCTTATTCAAAAGGACTGCCGTTACTGACGAATCTACTCCTCCCGAGAGTGCAAGTATCACTTTGTCGTCTCCTAATTGCTCTTTGAGTTCTGCGACAGTAGTATCGATAAAAGAAGCAGGTGACCAGTCGCGCTTCATCTTACATATATTCAAGAAATTACTCAACAAACGTGTACCATCTGTTGTATGAAAAACTTCGGGATGAAATTGTACAGCCCATGTAGGCTCTCCATCTATTTTATATGCTGCAGCCTCTACATCACCTGTACTGGCTATAGTTTTAAAATCGTGAGGAAGAGATGTTATTGTATCTCCATGCGACATCCAAACCTGCGTACCTGCTTGTATTCCATCAAACAGAGGCTCTGAAGAGTCTATTTTGGCAAGATGAGCTCTCCCGTATTCGCGAGAGTCGCTTTTCTCTACTTTTCCGCCCGATGTATAAGCCAAATATTGTGCTCCGTAACAAATACCCAGAACAGGATAGTTTTTTCTTATTTCACTAAGTTCAGGTTTAAACGCATCAGAGTCGTTTACCGAAAATGGACTCCCCGAAAGAATAACTCCTTTTACAGTTTCATCTCCGAATGGAAATTTATTGTAAGGCACTATCTCGCAGTATGTATTGAGTTCTCTTACTCTGCGACCAATAAGTTGGGTGGTTTGTGACCCGAAATCAAGAATAATGATTTTTTCGTGCATAAATATAGATAAGTAAGGGATGTTTATTTAATGCGCACAAAGATACATCATTTTTTGCTCTTACTAAAGAGCTATTTTATTTTTTTACGATCTTGAAACTTCTGTGTCATATTACCTTTTGATGTTTGGGTAGGATGCTATAGTTTCTGATGAGAAAATACGTATGTTGGTTATCCTTTAAATGACAAATGAGATATTTGAAAAGGGCTAGTACATTGAGACAACATATTATAGAGCAAAAATAAAAAGCCTTTCATTTCTGAAAGGCTTTTTTTTAGTGATCCCGCTGGGAGGGGTCGCATATCTTGAAATCGGCTATACAAGCCAGTTTGTATGATGTCTAAAAAGTAGTCCTTGACTCTGGCTACGATTGTATTTCGCTATTTTTCTGCTTACTTCACAACGTCTTGTGGCGGTAGTGTAAAGGTACTAATTTTTCTGATACATCAAACTTAAGATAAACATATTTGTTTATCTTTGTAAAAAGTGATGTTTATGAATAATCTTATCGAAATAATAAAAGGTATTCATCCTGGAAAGTTTATTGAAAGGGAGTTGAAGAAAAAGAATCTCACTCAACGTGCGTTGGCTGAGGAAACGGCTATTCCCTTTCAAACCATAAATGCAATTATAGCGGGTAGGCGTAACTTAACTACTGAACAGGCTCTTAAAATAGATCAGGCTTTAGGATTTGAAGATGGCTTTTTTGCTATTCTACAAACGCACTATGATATAAAGCAATACAAGGAACAAGAACTTGCAAGCCTTTATACAGAAGCCCCTCGCATCCGCAAGTCTTTATTCTGGGATGTTGATTTTAGTAAAATCAATTGGGGGAAATACAAAGATACTGTTGTCAAACGAGTTTTTGAGAGAGGAAGTAAAGACGAAATTGAGGAAATTACCCGATACTATAATCTATCAACTAAATAAAATTTGAATAATGGCTACCAAACTACATTATGAGACCGTTACACCCTTGTTGAGAAGGGTTCTCGATGATATTATGGCTAATTCTATATTTGATCCGTTCTATTTAGTTGGTGGTACTTCCTTGAGTTTACGTTTAGGGCATAGAATATCGGTTGATATAGATTTGTTTACCAATGCTCCTTATGGTAGTTTGGATTTCTCTGTTTATGAGAAATTCTTTCAAGACAACTATCCATATTATTATTGTACGGATAAAACAGATATCGTTGGCTTTGGACGGTCATATTATATTGGAGAATCGAAAGACGAGAACATAAAGGTCGATTTGTATTATCATGACGAAATAATCAATCCTTGTGATATTATTAACAATATTCGTATTGCTAGTCTTGATGATGTTGTAGCCATGAAAGTGGACGTTATTTCTCGTGGTGGTCGCAAAAAGGATTTTTGGGATTTACACGAGCTTTTAAATACTTATACGATCTCTCAAATGCTTGATATACATCAACAACGGCATGAATATACTCATGATCGGGAGCAGATTATTGCTAATTTTACAGACTTTACTTCTGCGGATGAAGATATTGATCCTATCTGTTTGAAAGGGAAAGAGTGGGAGCTGGTGAAATTAGATTTTGTGGAGATGTTGTGATGAGGCTACAAACTATCTTTCAATATCCCATATGCAGCCGCAATTCCACCAACCGAAGCTTGTAGGATTCCTTGAGCGATACCTGTTGAATCCCCAGTAACAAACAACGAAGGAATATTAGTTTCCATGTCTTGACTCAGTTCTATTTCATCCCAAAGACTTTCTAACTCCAACCCTAATACTGAAATCTGCGCTAATACATTAGACAAAGGTTCTTTTATTTCTGATATTCGACAAAACTCTGTTATTAATTCTTCTAAAGAGTTGCAAAAACCGATATGTTGTTCTTTGCTCGGAATTAATGAAGCTAAATTACCGACACCATAGATTTGAGAATTAAACTTAGCTAAATGTTCATTACTAAGTTTTGTCACTTTTCCTACTTTAAAATCATTGTAACTCTGCAACACAGGTTTTCCTTTGTGAGTGGTATTTAACTCGATATATGGTAATATTACATTATTTTCAATCCAATCATAATCATAAAAGTTTCCAGAAGAGTCCCTTAGCTGTGATAAAATAGCAAAATTAGACAATGGAGATGGTGTTTCATCATCTGTTATTGAATGACCATCAATAAGCATAAATCCTCCATGATTTGCATGTTTTATTCTACCTCCAATATCCCCCGCACTAAAACAAAACGTTTTATACTTATATCCATTATGATTTAAAGAAGTTTTAAAATCGGGATGAATATTGCAAACCTCTTGTAATATATAGTTAGGCATCATAAAACGAAAACCAATAGAAACCTGAGGCGGTTTTGATACGATATTTATTTCTCTCGCAAACTGTTTCATTTTGCGAAATCCAGCCCTCCCCATACATAGGACTACTGTATCAGCATATATCTCTTTATGTTCTCTTTTTTCTTTATAAGAAACACTAAATGTATTATTCTGCTTTTCAATATTTGTTACCTCACAATTAAATAAGACTTTTACATTTGGTTTATTTGATAGTTTCAAACACCACTCATCTAAAATCCCTTTAGCTTTCTTAGAATGTAAGATACTTATAGGATACTCTTTTTCAATAAACAAACTATTCTCTTTTGATGGAGTGATGAATTTTAATACATCATCGGAGAAATATGATAAGGCTAGACTTTGAAATTCCTCACTTCTGCTCCCTCCTAAAGTATTAATCAGCCTTTTCCCTGAGGGGAAACAGGAGAGTTTAACAGTATCTCCATAGTGAACGGAGCCACCAAAACCTGAGATTGTCTTGCAAGGGGAGCAATTTGTGCATATACCCATACTATCCACAGAACATAGTCTTGCTTTATGACTAGCTCCCTGTTCGATAATTGTTATTTGTCCAACAAATCCTTTGTTTATTAACGTTATGGCACATGATATACCAGATATGCCTGCACCTATTATTAGCGCATTTTCTGCCATAATTATTTTAAAGTAACAACTAGAGCAGCAGCGGCTAGAAGAATACCAACAATAGATATTATTATTGTAAGCGTTTGCATTAATCTTTTTTCGTTTTTTAGACTCTCTATGTCTTTTTGAACTTGATGTATAATACTAATACTTTTGGTTACAGGTAAATAATGCATAATTTTTTCTTTGTGTTGATATTTATCTTTTTCTGAATATGGGTTCAGAGTTGGTTCTACTAATTTATGGAACTCAATAGTTGCATAATGTGTTCCTTTTTGTAATTCAATCTTTTCACTTGAAGTATTAAACAAAAGACAAAACAAATTTCCTTTAAAACCAGGGTCTACTTGAGGACCATTTGATAAAATCAAGCCTTTACAAAACATACTTACAGTTAAATCAAATCGTCCGGCTATAGAAGCAGGCATACTCACTCTTTCTTGACTTCCAACTACAATAAAATCTCCTGGATGAATAACAATATTGGGTTCATTATCCTTAAGTTCTTTTATTTGTCCATTTTGGAAATAACTATCTCCTAACGTTAAATCGAAAGAAGCCGCAGATATATTCTTTTCATAGTTTATCATAAATTCTGACTCTACAAGCGAACAATACTTGATAAATAGCTTAATTATTTGTGAAGGCAAAATACCACCACTATTCTTATTGTTCCATGACCATACAATTAAATTAACAACCTCTTTGATATCTTCGCCTCGAGTGGTTATTATCCCATAAAGAGAATGCTTTTGATATTCTCTATCTGAGTTGTTTCTTTCTACCACATTTTGACGGTTTATAGAGCTACCTCTTGCTATTAATCTTTGCTCTAATATTGAATCAGTAGCATCTAAGAAGAATGAGAGAAAGTCACGCTTAATTCCACCTATCTTTAATGGATTGCTTGTCGATTGAGGCGTAATAATTAGAATTGGTATCTTTCCGTTATCTATTACCTCTTTAATATGATCTTGAGAAATTGAATAGTATTCATTACGATATTCAGCTTCAATAATAAACTCCCCTCTGCCTCGTCTTTCTCCAAACACCTCTTTTGAAATGTATTCATAGTTAAAGTCGTCATCTCTTGGTTCACGAGTTGTTAAAGCTTTTACTATTTGAAATCGTCCATCGAATGAGCACAGAGCTTGAGCAATACTAGATTTTCCAGATGCACTAGTCCCTGTTAGAATAATTCCTGTGTAGTCCATAAACTTATATTTTACGGTATATATATATCATTTCTTTTTCTAATGTAGTCCATTTACTGTTATGAGTTCTTCGTAAAGACGGAACAACACGTTCAATTTCCATTTCTTTTGTCATACCCTGTTCGTCCTCCAGTTTAGCCATTACTTTTTGAATAATTTGCTTCCTGTCAATATTCTTCTCGTTATCAGAATTAAATGAAGGCATAACGTAGCACAATAAACCTCCTGTTTTTAATGTTTTTATAATATTCTTATTTGCATCACTCATTCGATTATAATAATCTTGAAGTGTGTTTTTCACATTTCGCCTATATCTTGCACCAATCTCTCTTTTACGATGCTCATTTAAGTCCTCTCCATAATAGTAATATGCTAATCTTTGAGATGTAGTGTAATCAATCATATTAGGGTATGGAGGCGAAGAAATAACTATATCTATAGAAGAATCTTCAATAGATACTATTTCAGATATATCATTGTTTGATATAAGTTCTTTGTTTTTAATATTTTCATAAAAAGATGAATATTCATTTGGCAACAAACTTATAGTTTCTTTTATATCCGATATCAATCGATTAACACTAGACAAAAATACTTTACATACATCAACTTCTCGAATTTGGTATAGCTTGGGCAACATATTATCTGCAATACAACTCATACCTCTGTCTTGATTGGATGATGAGTTTAACAATGAAGAAATAACAATACTATATATAGAACTAATCAAGTTATCCTCTTGTGTATTTTTTAGTTGAATCAGGAAACTTATAGCATTAAAATTATCATCAGAATACCATTTCTTAAATTCATCTATATAAGGGTTACTCTCCTTTATGAGATAATTTTCTTGGTTATTGTAGCTCGCTATATCATTTTTTATCTTTTTTTGAATATTAGAGTGATTTATAGTAGGGTCAAAAAGATTATAGAGAGTCTTAACAAATTCATAAGATATCTTAGATACATCATTAGCATAAGGAATTCTTCCTTGAATCAAGGTTTGAAAGAAAGTTGTACCAATTCCCATAAAAGGATCAAACACCTTAGCTCCCGGAAGTGTCAATATTTCAATAAGCGAATATGGTATTTCAGGAATGTAAGTAGCTGGATACCAATGATATTTCCTTGAGTTAAATGGTTGAACTACATCTTTAAGAATAGGAGGTTTTGGATAAAACGACCAATTTATATTATTTAAAATAGGTTTAACGTCTCTTACATCCTTAATTAGAGGTTTGTCCATACGTGATTTCTGAGTATAATTTATGTTCAATAATTTGGGTGTCGTCTAAAAAGTTAATCAAATACTCTTTGACTGTTTGTTTTATATTTTCTATATTTTCCGGCTTTAAAGACCCATTTCCTTCAAAAGCATCTAAATTTATATATTCTTTGTTTTTTAATAGGATAGCTAAATGCAGGTCTCTAGAAGAATAACCCAATTCATAACTTTTATTGTTAGACGTTTTAATATCAACTTTCCTGTTTGTTTTGTTAATATCAAGAATAGGATGTACTCCAATAATTGGGGATTTCATCTTATATTTATTATACTTTACTATTGCCTCATCTCTCATTGACGTTAACATAGCTTTATGACTAGACAACTCGTTATCAACTAGCAAATTGAAAATCTTATCTTTAATATCAAAACTAAGTCTTAATTTTTTTTCTTCTGCGAAATATGTAAGCCCCTTTATGCCTCTAATAATAGCTTGTTCCTTATCTGATAAGTATACCGTTTGTACAACTTCTGGTTTAATAAGGGAAGATATACTCTTCTCTACAATCTCTCTTTCTTTAATATTTAAAAAATCACGATATTTTTCTGTTTTTATAGTCGTATATATCGCAATACATCCATATAATTGTCCACACATTAAATTGGAAACAATATTGGATACATCAGACGAAGTTTTAGATAATTTATCTAGCAGCTGAAAATCAGCATCATACCATGCAAAACCAATTTCTTTATCCTCTTGTCTCTGAAATAATTCAAAAGCTTCTGTTAACATATATTTAGCAGAAAATTCTTCTGGATTGAGTAGTAAAAATTTATAAAATGATTCCCTTAAGTTTATCCATTCTTTTATTAACGGAATATTTTCTTCATCTATTCTCAATTCGTTATTTTCTATCCAGATCGCTTTAGCTAATTTAAGAGGTAATTCCTTATTGTTGAATATTCCCATATGATAAGCTAGTCTACAGACATTATCAATATTGTCTAAATCCATTGTCCCACTTAAGAGCTTCCCCAATTTTCCTTTGCCATTAATGATATCTCCAATTTCCTTTATATCTTCTTCTCTAAGTTTTAATTCTTTAATTTTATTGAATAGCTCTTCTAATCGTCCAAAGTAGATGGGTTCAAAAGATGCAGCTCTATATTGGTATGCTTCATGCTTTCGTCCCGTAGCTGCATCATAAAACATACTTTCAGGCTTGACTCCTTCAACATATTCAAGACTATGTCCAAATGCAGCATTATATACATCATGAAAGATTGTAGCTAATACAAATAGCATTTTTTCATGAGGAGATATATCATATTTACCGTTGTCTAAATTCGTTAAGGCAAGATGACATGTACCCAAAGTGTGTTCGAACCGATTAATATTTGCCCCACCAGTTAAACATAGAGAATTAATATTACATAATCTTAATTCTCTAAGCCTCTGAACTTCCGGTGTAAATATCACATGCCAAGCATATTCTGGCAGGTATATTGCTCCATATAGCACATCATATATGTATTTTTTTTCGTACATTTTGTTTTTAGTCACTGTATAATACAAAGATAAATTTTTATTCTTAAGTATTTTATCGATATTTGGAATAAATATCTCATATTCTAAAGCTCTTATCCCGTTTCTTTTCCTCTTCTTGCTTCTGCTGTATATCTGATTGATTTATTGACTCACTAGTATGGTTTATTGATTGACTAGGTTGCTGACATACTGAATTCATGACATCATGTTGTAATGAATTAGTGAGTTCATCCATTCGTTCTTGCATCTTGATTTGTTCTGTGATAGAGCCATTCTTCATTGTATTACAATACTCAAAGGTTTCCGTTAGCAGTCTATCATAGTTGAATATACTATCAAATCCTTGTTCTACCTGTCGGAATAGACTCGTCCTATCAAAACCACCCTTAACTGTTCCTTTCTTCGTGTTCTTATGATTGGTTAAGGGTGATAATTTTTTCTTATTCGATTGGTCTTTTCGGCTGACTATAACATGGCAGTGCATGTTTCCCCCTGTATTCTCTGATCTGTCTCTGTTAAAGTGAATCTTCCCATAAAACTTAATATCTTGTGCTGATAAACCTTTATTGAAGTTCTTAGCATATTCAGGTATAAAGACCTCCCGAATATATCTTCTCATAGCTTCGGCTTGTTCCTGCTCTGTGGTTCCCATTGCTTGTAATTCTCTAGTAGATGGGCTGACATGAATAGCATAAAACTTAGCATCCCCTTTAAGTAGTTGGGCTTTGTTACTATCTATATCTTTCACAACTTGTGATTTATAGAGAGTTTCTTCTGAGAGATTAAAGAAGCCTTCGGTATAAATACCTTTCTCCATCCGTTCTAAATCCTCATGTTCCAAATATTGGGCTAGCCGTTTACAGCTTCCTGCATTATTGTATGTTCCTTTGGATGATGGTGGAAAATCTATATTCATTTGTGTAAGTGTTATTGCTCATTTATGAGATTGGTTATTTCGGCTTTTATGTTTTCTTTTCGTTTTCCATCCATTAATCCTACTGTAGCTAGTTCTGAATAGAGACTGATAAGTTGAAGTAATTTCTTATTATCCTTCTGCTGATTCTTATAAATTGCTGATAGTTGTTTCCCTTGATTGTTGATTGCATCTGCATGTCCTGTAAACTTATCACTCAACATCCTTAACAGATTGCTCTGTCCTTCCTGATTCGCTTTAAAATGGGTGAGAATAATATCTTCCATTGACTTTACTATCTTATCAAATCTACTAGCTATTGAATTACTAGTCCGTATCATTGGGTTAAGCTGTTCTTCTTCGTAATGTCGGATAAAACGAATAATATCATCTTGTCTTTTATTGATCTTCCTTAGTTCGGCTTTTGTTGATTCAGGTGCTTCACTCGGATTGATATTTGCCTTATCCATATACAGAAAAGCGAGTTTTGTAATTTCTCCTTTTTTCAGCGAATAGCGTTTACAGAGTTTCTCAATTAGCCTATCTGTTTCTTTGTCTATGGCTATGGTGGTAAAGATGGTTTTTCTATTCTGTTTTTCCATAGTTATAACTATTTTATAGTTATTCATATATCTAACTTGCTTAAATAGAATTGTGTAACAAATTCGGTTATAGCAAGTGTTATAACAGTGCTTTTTAATAAAGCACTAAAGCCGAAGGCTTTGCCCCGAAGGGCAAGAGGAGAACAGGACGATAGTCCAGTTCCCTCTTGCTCAATTTAGCTAAACAATCCGAAGCGGTTGAGCGAGGGTGTTTCTGCTAAATGCGGAGCCTTTAGGGAGGGTGATGGACTAAACACAGCTCTCACCCTTTTGCTTCATTCTGCTTAGATGAGTAAATGCAGAATCATTTCAAGATATTGCCATCTTCTATACCTTTGTTGAACATCACTATCTCTTTCTTCGAGGCATAGGATTGGATAAAATCTTTCACATCAGCCATGCGATAGAAAGTCTTTCGTCTGACTAGAAAATAGCGAAGTTGTCCACTATCCCGATAACGTTGCAAAGTCCGATAACTCACTTTGAGAAGAAAGGCGAGATCTTGATTATCCAATAATTTATCTTCATTATTAAATGCTTCTCCTGTAGCCATCATTACTTTTAGGTCGCTACCTATAATTGTAAGCTTCTTGAATAGTTTCTCCATCCATGATAGAAAGTCTTCATTGTCTAAATACATAATTCTTTGTTTTTGAAATTAATAATTGATTAATTCCAATCGATTGGTAAAGCAAAGAACTGACAATTGCAGACAGAAAAATAGAGGGATAGTTAACTACCCCTCTAACAATAATCTATAATATATTTATCTACAACATGTTATAAATTCATTATTTTTCATTTTGTTTCTTTATCCTTACGTATTATGATACTGCGTAGGAAATCAAAAGCTTTCCTTCTGTTCAATGTTTTAGAATAATCGAAACAATAAACTAACGACTCTGCATATTAACTATATTGTCTTTAACACTCCAGCATCTGCTCTTACTGATGCTCCGTTTGTCGCAAGCGACAATGGGCTTGAAAGGTATGCTGTTAAACTTGCTATTTCAGAAGGATGGATAAATCGTCCTAATAAAATATGAGGATTAGTCTGTTTCAATATCTCACTCTTCATTAGTTCTATGTCAAGATTTTGCACTTCAGCAATTTGCTCAATAGTCATTGCTACTCCATCAGAATAAGTTGGTCCACCTAAAATCGTATTAACGGTAACCTCTGTTCCTTTTGTTGATTTAGAAAGTCCATTTGAAATAGCTAGCATTGCTGATTTCGTCATTCCATAATGAATCATATTTTTGGGAATGTTTACTCCAGACTCACTACTGATAAAAATAATTCGTCCCCATTTTCTCTTCAACATTTCGGGCAACAGTTTTCTTGATAAGCGGATACTACTCATTACATTTATTTCAAAGTATTTATACCATTCTTCGTCTGTAATAGCTTCAAAATCTTTCACTCCAAAAATACCAACATTATTAATCAAAATATCAATGTCATTAAGCTGTGTCAACAGTTCTTCAACATCTTTTTTCTCTGAAAAATCTGCTGATATTGCAGAAATATTTGCAGCAGGAAATTGTTCCTGTAGCTTTGCTTTGGCTTGGTTTGTTTTTTCAGTTTCTCGTCCATTGATAATGACAGAAACCCCTTCATTTAATAATTGTTGAGCAATGGCAAATCCAATTCCTTGAGTTGAACCACTTATAAATGCTTTTTTTCCGTTTAATTGTAGATCCATTGTTTTGTTTTATCTAGCTTATTATTTGTAATTGTAATTCAATTTGTTTTCTAAGTATTATCTCATCTGGATAAATTCTTCTTAATGAATTTATTCCCAACCAAATACTTATCAGTAGTTTGCCCAAAGAGTCTGCAGGTAATTTTGACTTGATATTTCCTTTTTTTTGCTCTGCAAGAATAACAGAAGTATAAAGATCTTCTATATCTTTTAGTATTTCAATTGCTTCATTTTCTAATTCGACATCAACAAAAGTCATTTCAACTAGCGTGTTAGCAATGATGCAACCTTTCAGATGAGCATTTTTAGAAGCAACTGTTACGCCAAGGAAAAAATCTTTAATTAACTCAATAGGATTTTCACTGTTCTCTAATTTAATTTTGAAATCATTAAAATCATCTTTTCTCTGTTGAAGGGCTTTCTTGAAGAGTTCTTTTTTCCCTCCTTTAAAAGTATTGTACAAGCTTCCAGCTCCAGCTCCTGTTATTTTACTCAAATCTGACAAAGAAGTAGCACTAAACCCTTTTCTCCAAAAGACTTCTTGGGCTTTTAAAATCAATTCTTTGTTTTGATAAATATTAGGTCTTCCTTTCATTTTTTATTATTGTAATGATCGATACAAAAATAGTAAAAAAAGGTAATCCTCACTTATTTTGATTAAATAATTAATGCTATTATAATACTTTAATAAAATGATATATAGAATACAATCAGTTGCTTTCACCTTGTTTCTTTATCCTTACGTATTATCATATTACGAAGGAAATCAAGAGCTTTTGTTCGATTGAATGGTTTTCGTTTATATATTTCACTAGTCTTGTCCGAGATATCACCAAAAGAAATATTAAATATCAATTCAAATTTATCTCCAATCTGAGTCCTACTTGCTGGCTTACCTTCATTGTTCAATATTTCTTGACTTAGATAGAGGCTTTCGACAATCTCTGCCAATGCGACAATCCCCAAGTCTTTTGACTTAGGGATTATATGCAGATCGGATTTAAATGTTTGCTCTTTTACGAATCGTTCAGGATGTGTGAATCTTGTCTCTAGTAATGCTAACTCAGAATCAATTACAGAAATAGCTTTCTGTAAATAGAGATATTTTAGGGCATTTTTCCCCCTGCTCGTATAAAATTTGTGTTTGCAGTGATTGGAACTCTATACGAGTCAACTTCAATGACCGAAAGACTACATCATAATCTGATCCGGTTTGATTTAAGGCTAATACTTCTGCTACAAAGTTTTCATAGGCATTTTTAATTTCTTTGTTTGTCACATTCATAGAGTTATCACTCATAAATGTCAAAAAATCTGTTTTAACTAACTCTTTCATAGAGATAAATTTAATGTAAATATTAATATTCGACCGAAGTCTTATTTTATACTACATCAAGTTAATCTTCGTCATGAAGTTCTTTTAGAAAAGTGTATAGGATAATTATAAAACCAATCAAGATAAATGTTATTACTATTGCTATTATTAAGAGTAAGTAAATCATATTTCTATCTTTTCCATCGTTTATGTGTCCATAACCAGCCGTATGGCTCTTCTCTAATATTTTCGTCTAATAAGTTTATATACTTTTGAGTTATTTCTCCTTCATTCATAGATTCCGTCTCCGAACATATGGGCATGCAGATTACTTTATAATTCCCTTTAGATAGCTGAGTAATATGTAGATAAATAACCGCAGATCTACTGATTCGAGCCAGCTTCTCCATACCTGAAAAGACATATGCTTCTTGATTCAGGAATTCGAATTTATATTTATCTTCTTTTATTCGGGGGCATTGGTCTGCGAGAAAAAAGTAAACGGCGGGAGATAATTTTTGAGTCAGAATATGACGCACGATTGATTTATGAGATATTAGTTTCATACCAAAACGAGATCGGAGTTTGATCATCAATCGGTTCATTACTCCTGATCTCAAAGGTTTATAAATAGCATACATATCGTGTCGTAGCTTATATGGCATAAAATTTAGCATTTCCCAATTTCCACAATGTCCAAGACTGACAATAACATTTCTTCCTGCACTTATGTGCCTGTCGATAAGCTCCATATTTTCAAATGTTATTTTCTTGTCAAGTATCTCTGCTGGTGTGGTGATACTTTTGATAATTTCGGCAAAGTATGCTGTGAAACAGGAATAGAATTTCTTCACAATACAAAGTATCTCTCCATATCGTTTCTCAGGAAAAGAACGTGATACATTTTGAATCACTACTGCTTTTCTATAACCAATGATATAATAAACAAAGAAAAAAGCAAAGGAAGATATTGCATACAAGAATGACATAGGTAGCAGACTTATGGTATAAATAATACCATAAAGAATTTTATAGACTATTATTTTAAAACTATGTTTCATCCTAGTCCTGTATTTCAATAGTTTTCTTTTTGTTCAAGCCTAACTTTATCAATATATTATCCATTATATAATAGACTACAGGTACAATAATAAGTGTTAGAAACATGGAACTGATCAGTCCTCCAATCATAACCCAAGCCAAACCATTCTTCCATTCGGCTCCAGCTCCCGTTGCCAAAGCAATAGGAAGCATACCTATAACCATTGCTGTAGTTGTCATTAATATGGGGCGAAATCGTTGATGAGTTGCCTCAATAAGTGCATCTTTCAATTCCATACCTTTTTCTTTCGACTGATTGGTAAAATCAACTAGCAAGATGGCATTTTTCGCTACAAGACCGATAAGTGATAGCAATCCCAGCATCGTAAAAAGATTGAGGGTCTCCATCGTTAATGCCAATGCAAGTAATGAGCCGATTATTGCAAGAGGGATGGATATTAAGACTACGAAAGGATACATGTAGTTATTGTATAATAATACCATTATCAAGTAGACCAATAGAATGGAGATAATTAGAGCAATTCCCATTGTTCCGGTACTTTCATCTTGCATTTCAAGCTCTCCTCCGGGAGTTACAGTGATATCTTCCGGCAGATGTAACGAATTTATAATTTGGCTGACATCTTGCCCTATGTCTCCTATAGGACGCCCTCCAACTTGACTATTGAGTGTTACGCTGGCACTTCGGTTACGACGTTCCAGAATACCCGATGTTTCAGTTTCTTCTATTTTTGCAAACTGTTTCAGTTTGACTGTATTTCCAGAAGTATTAATTAATGATAGGTTTTCGATATTTGCAATACTTTGACGATCAAAGTCATCGAAACGGATATTAATGTCGTACTCATACTCGCTTTGTCTGAATTTCGCATCGCTGTTCCCGCTGAATGCATTATTGAGTGACATCCCCAACATTTCGAAAGGGATTCCCATTGCAGACATTTTTTCTCGATCAGGAATAATGCTGATTTCAGGACTGCCTTCTTCAACGGATAATTTGGGATCGATTATACCTCTTACCGATCTGATGCTCTCAAGAATAAGCTTTGCCGAAGCTTTCACCGAGTCGATCTGATTCCCTGTGATATAATATTGTATCGGGGCTTCATCAATATTTCCCATCAGATCGGTCATCGCTACCCATATTTTTGCATCGAACATATTCTTCTGGAGAAAATATTTTGCGCCTCTGGAAAAATCCGAAGTTGAAATATTACGCTTATTATGTGGAATCATTTTCACTCGTAAATCTGCTAAGCGTACTTGCGATTGTCCATTCTCTTGAGCTCCTACTGTTGTAAATACAGTTTCCACCAGAGGGCTGCTTCTCAATATGTTTTCTGCTTTGTAAGCAGCCTGATTAGTTTGCTCTATCGAAACATCACGAGGGAGTTCCATTTTTATAACAAACTGTCCTTGATCACCTAATGGGGCAAAATCACTTCCAATAAAACCAAAAGCAATTAAGCTTATAGAACCAACAAAGATTATAAGCATAATAACTGAAGTAATAATCTTGTGGGATAAAGACCATCTCAAAAGAGTTGAAAACTGGTTGGCTATCCACTCTATCATATTTTCAAAAGCATGGATACTTTTTCCGATAAAACTTTGTCGGCTAAACTCATTCGTCTTTCCAAGTCGAGAGTAAAGCAAGGGCACAACCGTAAAAGAGACGAACAGGCTAAACAATACAGCAATAGCTATAGTGACAGCAAATTGACGGAATACATTAGCGATGAGTCCCTGCGTCAAAGAGATTGGAATAAATACCACTACTAATACCAGTGTGATGGAAATAATCGTTCCACTTATTTCACGAAGTCCATCATATGCGGCTTGCACTCTCTTTTTACCCATTTCCATATGACGATGTATGTTTTCGATAACAACGATAGCATCATCTACCACAATCCCTACCACTAGCGTTATACCCAACAATGACATCAGATTTAGACTGAATCCAAACAGATACATCACAATGAATGTTGAGACAAGCGATAACGGAATTGCAATTGAGACAATAATCGAATTTCGTAGGCTGTATAAAAATAATAACATAGTCAAGGCTACTAGTACGATAGCTATGACAAGATCTATCATCACGGAGTTGGAAGCTTCCAGAGTAAATTCAGCATTATCAGCCGCAATGATAAAATTCAATCCCGATGGTTTGTATTCCGATTCCAGTGTATTCAATATCTTCCTTGTGGTTTCAGATATCTCTACAGTATTGGCATCAGCAGAACGCTGTATTGTGATACCAATGGCAGGTATTCCATTTACACGGCTAAGAGTTTCTGTCTCTTTATTCCCATCACGTACATCTGCAATGTTTTTGACCTTTACAGCACTTCCGTCGGGCATATATTTCAATATTACATTCTCTATATCGACAAGATTGTTGTATTTCCCCTGCAAACGGATTTGCATTTGTTTATTGTTGCTTTTTATTTTTCCGGTGGGATAGTCAAGGTTTGAGTTAATTAAAACATTACTGATATCAAGAATGGAAAGTCCATAAGCCTCCATTCGGTCTTTATTGATATTTATCTCTATTTGCCTTTCATTGCCTCCGATGAGTGACACCTGCGCAACTCCCGGTATTCTTTCTAATGCAGGTTTTATTTCGTGATCGATTAAATCATAGAATTCCGTCTCACCCATATTGGCAACTGCGCCTATCGTCATTATAGGAATATCTGCAAGGCTAAAATCGCTTATAGAAGGCTCTTTCACATCTTCCGGCAGATCGGAACGTATCACATTTATTTTTCGTTGTGCATCTCGAAGTGCTTTATCTAAATTGGTTCCGGTTTTTAAACTGAGGGTAACTAAAGAGAAATTTTCCATAGAAGTTGCGGTAATTTCATCAATCCCTTCCATAGAGAAAACAGCATCTTCAATCTTTTTCGTTACAGAGTTTTCCACTTCGTTGGCTCCAGCACCCGGATACATAGTACTGATGGAGATAACATCGAATTCCATACGTGGCATCAATTCCCTGTTTAGTTGGGTCAACGAATAGATACCGAAAAAGGCAAGTATAATAAATGTCACGACTACTGTAGTCGGACGGGTGATTGACATTTTTATAATATTCATCCTTTTATAAATTTAGAATGGATACATCAACACCATCTGTCAGGTTGATTTGTCCGCTTTTTACTATTGTGTCATTTCCTGTGATGCCTTTGATTATTTCGATGTTCTTTCCGTCTGAACCCCCTATTTGTACCGGAATCTTATAAGCTTTCGCATTTCTCACTACAAATACATAAGGATCTTTTATTCCATTAACAATGGCGTCTCTGCTTACGATAAGAGTATTTTTATTGTTCTTCTCAATATTGAAAATAGCTGTAGCGAACATACCGGGTTGTAGCTGAGAGCTATTTAATATCAACTCTACCGAATAATAATATTGGTCATCGCTTTTAGGAGAAATTGCATCAATTGTACCGGTGAATGTAATACCGGGATGTACATCAGTAATGATGGAAACTTTGTTCCCTTTTTTTAGTTTTAATACCTCTTTCTCTGTTACGCTGACATACATTTTCAAGGATTTATCATCTACAATATCTACAACATTACTTCCAACTGAAAGTAATGTACCCTCTTCAAAATAATCTTTGTTGATAATGCCTGAGATAGGCGATATGATGGAGGTGTTTTTTAGTTGGTCTTGAAGGTCAGCGATTCTGCTTTCAATAGTACGCAAGGCTATTTGAGCATTTTCTAACTCCCGTAGCGTTACCGCTCCTATAGAGGCTAGATTCTGAAACCGCTCTACATCTTTCTTCGCTTTGGCGAAATCCAACTCCGAGAGGCGCAGATTTTGGCTTATTACATTGTTTTCGAGTTGAGCTATGATTGCTCCTCGGCTGACAGCATCTCCGACCTTTTTGTATTTCTTGATAACAATACCCTGTGCTTTTGAATTCACTGCCACTTCATTTTTGGAATCAATACGACCATTTACAGTAATTTTATCGCCTAAACCTATATATTGAGGCTTCTCTATCACAACAGGTACAATTGTATTTACCGCTAGTGACAATTCGGCTTTTGCATCAATACTTTGTTTATTATCTACCAGTTTCCATGCAATAAGTATAGTCATGGAGACAGCCATAATAATTGGTATTACTATTTTTGATTTCATTTTTTGTTGTCGCTTAATAAGTTATTAAGTGTTCCGCTTGCTTTTAGCATATCTATTTCTGTCTTTTTATAGCGGATAAGTTCTGTCGTATAGGCTATTTTTACTTCATGTAAAGAGTTCTCAGTTTCAAGTAAGTCTGTTATATTTGCTAACCCTTCGGTGTATAGTGCCATTGTTTGGGTATATACTTTCTCTGCCAATTTCAGGTTCTCAAATTGTACTTGTACCAATTCATAAGCTATTTCTAATTGATCTTTAGCATTCTGAAAATTGGCTGATATGGTTTGCTGTGTTTCCCGAATATCCCAATCCAATTGTTGGAGCTGTACTTGTTTCTGTCTTATTCGACTTCGCTTATTTAAACCATCGAATATTGGAATCGTTAAACGGACACCGATAATAGCAGAACTATACCATGGTTTATTTGTAAGATTCAGCTTATCTGATTGAAATTGATACCCGGCTGTTGCTATTGCTGATAGTGTTGGCAGATACTCCATCTTATTTTTTCGGATATCAAGTACCAACATCTCTTTTTGTTTATTCAGTACATCAATTTCTATCTTATTTTGTGGCAGGAAATATGCTCCGGATTTAAATACTTCAAGACTTTTTGTTTCCGAATCATCCAATTCAAAGGGATCTTCAATAGGGATTCCAATTAGTATTTTCAGGTAACGTTTTTGTTGTAATATGGTATTTCTCATATTTTTTCCTCTTGCCTGTAAATTGGTCAGATTTACTTTAACACGGTTTAAATCAACTTCTCTTGTTACATTTTCTTCTACTCGTTTTTCCATCAATAGGAAAAGTGAATCCTGCGTGGATACCATATAATTAATATTATCCAATTCCTGCATACTATTGAGTATGTCATAGAATGCGTTGCTTACATTGAAGATCACTTCTTCTCTTGTCATAGCTGCACGAAGTCGCTGCAGTTCGTTATTGTTTTTTGCTATTTTAATCCCTGTAAATAAGGTGGGAGAAAAAATAACCTGTTCGAGTGTGACAGCAAAATCCAAATCGTTCTTTGAACCCATTTGCACTGGAATTTGTGTTCCGCTCTGACCGATGAGCTCTCCCGGCAACATCGTTGTGGGTAGAACTATGCTATGATCGAAGCTACCCGAAGCATTTATTTGTGGTAATATTTTTGACTGGGCTTCGTGTATCTGATGGTTGGCTTTACTCACCTCCAAATTTGCCTTATGTGTGGTATAACTATTATTAATAGCAAAGTCGAGACATTGTTGGAGAGTTATTCCATCATCTGAGTTCTGCGCTATGAGGGTATTACTGTAAAACAGGAAGAGGGCTAGTAGAAACAGAATCGTTCTCATCCTTAGAATTTATATTTGAGCCCAACAGACACATATGGAGAAACTGTGAAGTAATAATCATTATCCGAGGCAAACACCCCTTTCAAAGTTCTATCACTGTAAGAAGCCGGACGATATAGATTTAAACCAGCCATGCCAGTCATGGATAATCCTGTTTTATTAAACTTTATTTCAGGACGAAATCCCGTCACGATATATTGGTGTGAGAATATCATGTCCTTGCCGTCCTTCTCTAACAAGGCTACTTGCCCATTCATTTCAAGAGCATATGATAACTTAAACCAATCATTGAAATCATAACCTGCCGATACATTCAATCCTTCCACCAATTCAACATTTACATCGAATTTACCTTCGAGTCTCCAGTTAAGATAGAAAGCCGGAAATACCATCGGGTAGCCCAAAGAACTATTTATCGCTACACCACCGCCAAGATCCAAATTGGGTTTCAGATGTCGTATAAAAACAATGCCTGCACTTCCAAGTACATTTTTGAATCTGATTTTAGAAAAATTAGTTGAGGGTGTAAATACACCCATACCCACACTCGCCCTCATTGACCAACGGTCATTTAATGGGCGTAAATGATAAATTCCTACCTGTAAGTTCATTATTTCGGATACCATGTCATCCGTGAATTTTTTGTTACTCAATGAAGTGTATGACCCGCCAAGACCAACACCCCAAGCTGTCGGACGATTCTTTTCATTCAGTTTCATGGATAGAGGTATATTTACCGCCCCTTGATAAATAACAGCAGAACCTTTACTATCTCCTATCTTTACACTTGGTTTATCCCCGGGAGGTAAAAGGCGATAGTCTGAACTTCCAATGTACTCTGTTTTGAAAGAGACTTCTTGAGCTTGCCCTTCTATACATAGAAGAAGCCCTAATACTCCAAACAATAATGATATTAACTTCATAAGTTTTAAATTTATATTTGCTATTTCCAGCAAAAGAATGAGATATGAAGCAATACCAAAAGTGATTAACTACGGAGTTCAGAATTGACAAAATGGAATGCATAAAAAAGGGTATGGAATTTTCCATACCCTATATAAAAGATGCTAAGCTGTGATTATTCAGTAATCCCGTCCATCCACTTTAGAAAATCGGGTACACGGACACGACTAACCAATACTTCGTGCGGACATGCAGGGGAAAAGAAGAGTTTCAATCGGCTGTTGAAATATTTGGCAACATTTTCGATGGCTTTTACATTACCAATACAATTACGAGATACACGGAAAAACAAGCGGTTATCAAGCTGTTGCTCTAATTGATCTAAAGTATAATTGATGATATACCGTTTATTCTGGAACGTATGTAAAAATACAACTCCATCCTCACTATAAAAATGGGCAATTTCTGTTGTTTCTATATAATGATAGTTTTCTCCTTTTGAGATCAAAAAACGATTTTTAGTTTTGACGGATAATATCTGTTCAAAATTCTTAGGATCAGTTTTATAAGAATGATTATGAAATATTTTTTCGAATTTGGTTAATGCTATCTCTAATTCTTTTTCATCAAAAGGTTTAAGCAGATAATCAATACTATTCAGTTTGAATGCCTTGATTGCATGTTCATCGTAGGCAGTGGTAAATATTACAGGAGTGTTAACCTCAACATGATTAAATATCTCAAAGCAATTACCATCTGCAAGCCGTATATCCATAAGAATGAGATCAACAGTAGTTGTTTTCAAAAACTCAATGGTATCTATCACTGTTTTTGTTTGCTTCTCCAGAGCATAATCCGGACGCAATTGAACCATCATACGTTTCAATTCTTCGTATGCGAATCGCTCATCTTCTACTATCAGGTATTTCATGACTGTATATATGGGATTTTTACAATAAACAGTTGGCTGGTATGCTCAACAATAATTTCTCTGTTATACAATTTATATTGCTTCGTAAGATATTTTAATCCTATTCCTCCTTTATCGGTATCCTTAGACGGCTGGATATTATTCTCTACAGTTATGTGTTTATCTCCGATGATAATTTTTATATCCAATGGCATTTCTTCGGTTGCTACATTGTGTTTGAATACGTTTTCGATTAACAGTTGTAAAGTAAGAGGAATAATCATGTTCTTTTCATTAGCAAACATCTTTTCTACCGAAAAGGTGAAAGAATTCTCAAATCTCATATTCATTAAAAATATGTATGACTCTAATGCGTCAAGATCTTCTCGAACAGAAACCATTGGTCTCTGATTCAAAGAAAGCACATATCGATAGGTCTTTGACAAAGCTTTGGTAAACTTATTCGCATTATCTGGATTCATATATATCAATGACGATAGAACATTCAAAGAGTTAAACAAAAAATGAGGATTTATTTGTGATCGTAATGTCTCATGCTCAAATAATAATGCTTCACGTTTGGCTTTTTCAGAATCGGCTATGGCTTTCTGTTCGGATTGGAAATAATAAATCAGTTCAAAAACCAACAGAATAGGAATATTATTTGTCATCGCAAATGCAAATTTGACAAGGAAGGGAGGCAAGCCGTCTCTGGAAATAAGTAATATGTCATATATCAGATAGTTGAATAAAAACATTACGACCAAACATATTACAATTACCCCTACGAAATCAGCAATGATACGACAGAATACATTTTTAGAATAGGGCAGATACTTATTCAGGAATAATAATAGTATGTAATCGGCTATACACATGCTGAAGATCACAATATAATGGGATAACAACTGTATGGGGAAGTTATACCATAAATCTTCTTTCATTAGAATAATACTGAAAAGCATCTGAGACAAAGCATAAAGCAATGTCGCAAAAAGGAAAATCAGGAGATTCTTTATATTATATTTTTTTGAGTGTATCATAATTCAAAAATAGAATTTTCACAGGAGACTGAGTTTAAATCTCTTGTTTTTTCTGATGAAATTCATTATTTGATAGATGAATTTAAAATTGTGACTGAATATTATTTTTCTTTTCAACTGATAAACACCCCATTTAAAAAGAGAATAATAAAAGCAAGGTTTTACCAAAGAATACGCTTTCGTAGAAAGGAAGATTATTTGAGTAAACCCGAAGGGCGTGACCTTGCTATATTATTCTCTTTTAATACATTTGTGTTCAGATGAAAGAAAAGAAACTTAGAGCGAGAATTTCTTATCTACCTCTTGAATATCTCTCATTATAGAACTATCCAACACTTTCGCATAATGTTGAGTGGTTCTCACATTTGAGTGTCCGAGTATTTTAGCTACATTTTCCAACGAAACTTTATTCGCTAAAAATACAATCGTTGCCGCTGTATGTCGGGCTACGTGCGTGCTGAGCTTCTTTGTAATTCCGCACGAATCAGCTATTTCCTTCAAATAAGAATTCATACGTTGATTCGTAGGTACAGGAAACAATACGCCCTTTTCCAGACAATCAGGATGGTTTGCATATTTGTCTATAAGCATTTTTGCTGCTGTAATAAGAGGGATATTACACATATTATTTGTTTTCTGTCTGTTCTTGCGAATCCATAATGAGCCGTTGTTGTCCTTTACCAAATGATCAGACTTTAGTTGCTCAATATCTGAGAATGCCAATCCCGTAAAACATTGGAAGAGAAAAATATCCTTGACAGTACTTAGTCTTTCAATAGAGAAATCCTTCTGAATAATAGAATTCAATTCTTCTTGTGTTAGGAACTCAATATTAGTTTCTTCGAACTTGAATCGATAAGTCATAAAAGGGTCTTTCTGAATCCAGTCATTAGAATAAGCGATACGCATAATCTTCTTTACTTGCTTCAATCGGGTGATAGCTGTATTTTGAGCACAATTCTTCTCCGTCTTTAAAAAAGTATCAAATTTTTGAATGAAGGGTAGGTCAATATCCTTTAGATTGATATCGGACTTCTTATACTCTTTCTTTAAGAACTCCTTCAAATATCTTACTGTACCCTCGAAACGGATAATTGTCTTTTGAGCATAGCCTTTACCTTGTAGTTGTTTGATCTCTTTATTATGCTCCTCAAAGACATCAATAAGGGTTTTGTGTTTCTCTTCAACACCACAAAAGCGGTTACAGATCTCTTTTGCGGATATTTCGAGGTTGTCGGCTTCGAGTTGCCTGTGGATATTCTGGATTTTAGCTCTTACCGTATCAATATACATATTGATCTCGGTTGATAGTTTGTCTTTAGTTTTAAGCTTTCCTTTGGTCTGATCCCAATTCTCTACTAATGCACTTCTTCGGACAAACATTTCACAGAATCGCTTATCTACAGTGATTCTCATGGCGATAGGGG
>NZ_MKVC01000011.1:0-18699 GCF_001899125.1 Dysgonomonas sp. 37-18
GCAGTTCTTTGATATACTTGTCTATGATATGAGAATCTTTTGGCGGGTAGTCTTGGTTTGTACTAACAGTACTGGAGATATTGTCCTGATTTAGAAACACCCCTTTTTCGGATGTAAGGAATATCTTATTCTGGCCACATACCGCTTGCCAGCTGTTTGTTATATAGCAGCGTTTATTTAATTCGTTAAATAGATAGATAAGGAGTTTGTTTTTCTTACTGGCAATCTTCAATGGCTGTTTTGTTGTACAGGATAGGATTTGCTGTACAATATCAATAGTCATTACAGTATCTAATACCTTTATTTTATTGATACATTCTACAAGAATTTCTATCTGTTTTTCATTAAGGGTAGATTTAAAGTCTTTTATTATGATTTCAGGTTGTAGTGCTTGTAATTCCAGTTCAGGTACTTTATCAAACTTATTAATATTCACTTTAAATAGTAAATCGAATGTTGTATTTATTTGACTTTGTTTTTCTGTGGATAGATTCCCATAAGATACTCGATTCTTATACTCCGAAAACTGCTGGTCAAGATATTCTTTTTCCTCTTCTTTGCTCATATTATTATATTCAATCACAGTTCTCATATAATGAGGAGTAAACTGAATATCTTTGAATAGTAACGTAAGAAAACTAATCCAACTCAATATAGCTACAAAGCCAAAGAGAATACATGCTAATGGAAACCAAAGGTGGGCTAAGAGTGTGTTTTTCTTTTTCAATAACTCATATTTATTCATCAAAGAACTCCATATCTTTTGATTGGCTTCTTTTTGGGAATATTTAATATAAGCTAGTTTGTTCATACAGCTTTGATTTAATTATTTCAAAGCTAAATAAAAGATGACGAAGAGCAAAAAGATAAGCTTATTTTACTGCGTTTTTCTCAATTTTGTATGTATATAAGATATACATTTGCCTGCTGCACATAAATAATTATCAGTTTTATTTATATCTTTCCGATTATCAGAACTAATAAGACTTATTTTTCATCTTTGTTTTTCTTTCTCTTAGTTGCTGATTTATAGGGGAAAGTAGTATGTACATAGTATGTACATCAAAAACAAAAGAGACTTACGATATTTTGTAAATCTCTCATTTTCAAGTAGCGGGACGGGGACTTGAACCCCGGACCTCATGATTATGAATCATGCGCTCTAACCATCTGAGCTATCCCGCCATCATCTTGTTAGCGGGTGCAAAAATAGAAGTTTATTTCTTATAAAACAATACTCACAGCCGAAATTTGCAAAAATATTTAATAATTATATCGGAAATAGCTCATATACAAAGCCTAATTACCTAATAAAATTTAAGAATAACATCTTTCACTCCAATATTACTCTTTACATTCTTCTTTTTACTACTTTTGTACCTGATTTAGTCAATTGTTAATGCTAAGGATAAAGAGGTTATACACATTCATTCTTCAGACATTTTTCCCCGTCTTCATGATGACTTTCGGGATATGTTTGTTTATTGTCTTGATGCAATTTCTATGGAAATTTGTAGAAGACCTTGTCGGTAAAGGACTTGACAACGTAGTGCTTGCCGAACTTTTCATGTACGCAATCCTCAGCCTTATCCCTCTTGCCCTCCCACTCTCTTTGTTGCTAGCCTCTCTTATGGCTTTTGGAAATTTGGGTGAACGACTAGAACTATTAGCAATAAAGGCATCCGGGGTTTCACTCTTAAAAACGATGAAGCCTCTGATTATATTCATTTCGTGTGTAGCTGTGGGGGCCTTCTTCTTCCAAAACGAAGCTATGCCACGCATTCAGGTAAAACTCCGCTCATTAATGATATCTATACGGCAAAAATCTCCGGAGTTGGATATTCCTGAAGGATCATTTTATAGTGGAATAACAAATTACAGCCTTTACGTAAAGAAAAAAGAAAAAGAAACCCGAATGCTGAAAGATGTTATGATCTATGATACATCCGAGGGGTTTGATAATATGTCCGTATTCGTTTGCGACTCGGCTCTTATGAGCATATCGTCCAACAAAGATTTTCTTTTGTTGAACTTATATTCGGGACAGCGATTCGCGAACTTTTCACAATCCGGACTTAACGAAACACGTCAAAACAATCAGTTTGTTCCATATAGTAGAGAGAATTTTAAAGAAAAGAAAATAGTTATTCCATTCAATAGCGGATTTGATAGAATGGATGAATCTAATCTGGAAGGAACACAAATATCAAAAAACATTCTTCAATTAGGGAATTCCATAGACTCTCTTAGTTCCACGCTCGATAGTGTAAACGTACACGACAGAAAGGTAATAGGAAAAAACACCTATTTAACGTATCGCAATTCTGATGCATACAAAAAGGTGGAAACAGGAGAAACCGCTTTACCGAATAAGGAACAAACGAATGAACCTTTGAAGAAAAAATCTATAAATACAATAGATTTTGACTCATTGCTAAATACATATAGCAATGATGAAATATCAAGGTATGTGGGTTTTGCTGCAAACGAAGCCGAAAGCAGCAGGTTCAACATCATGGAGACCACGCAGAAAATAAACATGCAAAAGAATATACGTATGCATAAAGTTGAATGGCATCGTAAATTCGTATTATCTTTTGCCTGTCTCATCTTCTTCTTTATCGGAGCACCATTGGGGGCTATTATACGAAAAGGAGGATTAGGTATGCCGGTAGTTGTCTCTGTACTTTTATTTATCGTTTATTATATCATCGATAACATCGGCTATAAAATGGCACGCGATGGAGTTTGGGAGGTTTGGCAAGGTATGTGGCTAAGCTCATTTGCCCTTTTCCCATTGGGCGTATTCCTCACATATAAGGCGATGAACGACTCTGCTCTATTCAACCCCGAAGCTTATGGAAACTTCTTCCGAAAAATATTGGGCTTAAAGAAAAAGACAATATATGAAACAGAGCAATCGGTTGACATTAATACTGTTCCCGATCTTGCATCACTCAATGCAAATCCCGATCAGATTGCGTATATCCAAGAGATGAGTGTTGAGAATCTGAAGGACATAGCGAAGAATCATAAAGAGTATAGTTACGACGAAGACACCTTACAGCTCGTATTAAGCGTATTGAAAGATAAGGGTGCCAGCTTCTTTGATGTGAAAGTAAAAAAGATAAACTATGTAGAATCTCAAACTATATTTAATGCATTTATGAAAAATGCTAAAATAGCCATGCTTATTTATTTGGTTATTATACTATTCGCTATATTGTCAGTGATAATAAAGCTTAGCTTTATCATGTCGTCTTTGATAGTAGTAGCGTATGCTGTATTTTTCATAAAATCATTCATTTGTTACTTCGACTTCTACAGATCTATTGACAAAAAGACAAGAAAAAATATGTTTGGTATCATTGTTGGTTCTTTTATATTTATCTGGGGATTCTATCCTTATTTAAAGAAGAATATAGAACGTGAGATGATAAAAATTAAATGACAAAAACAGACTGGAAATAATATAATAATGGATAAGATTAAACTGGACACAGTAGAAGAAGCAATTGACGAAATTAAAAAAGGCAATTTCGTTATTGTAGTAGACGATGAAGATCGTGAAAACGAAGGCGATTTAATAATTGCAGCAGAAGCAATTACTCCGGAAAAGATAAACTTCATGGAGACACATGCCAGAGGTTTGATTTGCGCTCCGCTGACATCAGAACGCTGTGACGAACTAGATTTACCAATGATGGTGACCAACAATACCTCTATGCATTCTACTCCCTTCACTGTATCAATCGACCTATTGAAAAACGGTGTTACAACAGGGATATCTGCATACGACAGGGCGCAAACCATATTGGCTCTAACAAAAAAAGAAACCAAACCGGAAGACTTTGGTCGTCCGGGACATATATTCCCATTACGTGCTAAAGACAAAGGTGTTCTAAGCCGTATTGGACATACCGAAGCAGCTGTAGACCTGGCACGTTTAGCCGGACTATATCCTGCCGGAGTATTGATTGAAATAAAAAAAGAAGATGGTGAAATGGCTCGTCTGCCTGAACTGAGAAAGATGGCAGATGAATACAACCTCAAACTTATATCTGTTGCTGACCTGATACGATACAGGCTCGGAAGAGAGTCTCTTATAGAAAGAGGAGCTAAAGTAAAAATGCCTACTGCATATGGAGATTTTGAACTAATTCCTTTCAAACAAAAAGCAACAGGATTAGAGCATGTAGCCATTATAAAAGGAACATGGGATAAAGATGAACCGATACTCGTTCGTGTACACTCGTCTTGTATGACTGGCGATATTTTTGGATCGAAACGCTGCGAATGTGGCGAGCAACTTCACAAATCGATGGAGATGATACAAAAAGAAGGAAAAGGGGTTGTCATCTACCTCAATCAGGAAGGTCGTGGCATTGGCCTGATGGCAAAAATGGAAGCATACAAATTACAGGAAGAAGGTTACGATACAGTAGACGCCAACCTACACTTGGGATATCGTGCCGATGAGCGCGATTATGGCGTTGGTGCTGCAATTCTTCGCGACCTGAATGTATGTAAAATGCGGTTACTTACAAATAATCCTGTAAAAAGAAAAGGTTTGGAATCCTTTGGTCTTACTGTTGTAGAAAATGTACCGATCGAAGTTACTCCTAACCAGTATAATGAGTTTTACATGCATACTAAAAAAGAACGTATGGGCCATGACTTACATAATGTAGATTAATCTGTTATGTAATTATAGAAATAAGAATATCATATAATCAAAATCGATAGAAAATGACACAAGTATCAGCACGCATAGCGAACCTTTCTGTATCAGAAACTTTAGCAATGTCGCAAAAGAGCAACGAATTGAAGGCTCAAGGAATCAATGTGATCAACCTAAGTGTTGGAGAGCCTGATTTTTATACACCGGATCATATAAAAGCGGCTGCAAAAAAGGCTATTGATGATAATTTTTCATTTTATTCTCCTGTTCCCGGATATCTTTCGTTGCGACAAGCAATAAGCAAAAAGCTGGAGACAGAAAACGGATTGAGTTATAAGCCTGAACAAATTATTTGTTCGAATGGCGCCAAACAAGCTGTTTGCAATGCTGTACTAAGTGTTGTTAATCCGGATGACGAAGTCATTATACCTGCTCCATGCTGGGTAAGCTACATAGAAATGGTAAAACTTGCCGAAGGTAAGAGTATTGTTATACATACAGGTATAGAGCAAAACTTTAAAATAACTCCGGCTGAATTAGAAGCTGCAATTACACCTAAAACAAGAGCTATAATACTATGCTCTCCTTCCAATCCTACAGGAAGTATATACAGCAAAGCAGAATTAAAAGGTCTGGCTGATGTATTGGCTAAACACCCTAATATAATCATAATCTCTGACGAGATATATGAACATATAAACTATACAGGCAAACACGAAAGTATTGCCCAATTTGAAAATATCAGGGAAAGAGTAGTAATTATAAACGGAGTATCTAAAGCGTATGCCATGACCGGATGGCGCTTAGGATGGATGGCCGCCCCACAGTGGATCGCTGCAGCTTGTAATAAGCTACAAGGTCAATACACTTCGGGAGCATCTTCTATTGCTCAGAAAGCAGCAGAGGCAGCATATTTAGGCGGACAGCAGTGTGTGGAAGATATGCGACAGGCTTTTGTACGTCGCCGTGACCTGATCGTAAAACTAGCTTCCGAAATAGAAGGTTTTAAAGTAAACAAACCCGAAGGAGCTTTCTATTTGTTCCCTGAGTGCAGCTATTACCTTGGCAAATCATACAACGGAAGATCGATCAAAACATCGGCCGATCTTGCCATGTTCCTTTTAGAAGAAGGACATGTGGCATGTGTTGGCGGACTTGCTTTCGAAGCTGCAAATTATATCCGTTTCTCGTATGCAACATCTGATGAAAATATCATTGAAGCAATGAAACGAGTTAAAGAGACTCTGGCTAAATTAAAATAAATCAATTTATATAGCTAAGAAGTGGAGATAAGTAATTTATCTCCACTTTTTTATTTAAAATAGATCAAGTTTATGAAAAAAGAAAAATTATAATTTCAAAAAGGCACTTTATCTCATTTTTTATACTTAACTTTGTACCTCAGATATTCGCTTGAGATATTTAGAATATTTGAAATAATGAGAAAGAAAAAGATACAATATTTACTATTATAATAAAAGGAACAGATATGACAGATATCCCGTTCCTTTTTTTTTATCTTTGTAAATAGCTTATTTAACCACATATTTATATAAACAAACGATGCATTTAGACAAACCAGTTCAACTAATTCTTGATGACGGAACAATTTTCGAAGGAAAGTCATTCGGCTCTGAAACCGCAAAAGCCGGAGAAGTTGTATTTAGCACTGCAATGGTAGGTTATACAGAAAGCCTTACCGACCCTTCTTATTTAGGTCAGATACTAGTTGTCACATTTCCTCTTGTTGGTAACTACGGGGTTCCTGATGATACCCTTACCGACGGAATTTCCGATTTTTACGAATCGGAAAAAGTACAAGTAAGCGGACTCATCGTCTCAGATTACTCGCACGAATACTCTCACTGGAATGCTAAAAAAAGTCTGGGAGACTGGTTAAAAGAGCACGACGTACCGGGTATTTATGGCATTGATACGCGTGAGCTGACAAAGATACTCCGCGAAAAAGGTTCGATGAAAGGAAAAATCGTTTTCAAAGGTGCAAACGAAATTGAGTTTTATGATCCGAATATCGAAAACCAGGTTGCAATTGCAAGTTGCAAAGAAGTGCTGACATACGGCGACGGAGAGAAGAAGGTAGTTCTAGTAGACTGCGGTGTTAAGCATAATATCATACGCAGCTTACTAAAGAGAAACGTAACAGTTATACGCGTGCCTTGGGATTATGACTTCAATAAGTTGGAATGGGACGGATTGTTTATCTCAAATGGTCCCGGCAACCCTGATTTTTGCGAAGAAACTGTAAAGAATATTCGTAAGGCAATGGAAGGAAGCAAACCGATCTGCGGAATATGTATGGGCAACCAACTACTTTCTAAAGCAGGCGGAGCAACCATATATAAATTGAAATATGGACATCGCAGCCACAATCAGCCCGTAAAGATGGTTGACTCGACTCAATGCTTCATCACTTCACAAAACCATGGCTATGCGGTAGCGAATGCGTCATTAAGTGCAGAATGGGAACCTTTATTTATCAACCTGAATGATGGAACAAACGAAGGTATCAAGCATAAGACTAAACCATTCTTTTCAGCACAGTTTCACCCAGAAGCATGTAGCGGCCCAACAGATACAGCCTTTATTTTCGATTTATTTATTGAAAAATTATAATCCACTATATAAAAAAGCAGCTTAAATGGATATAAATATAGACGTAAAAAAAGTATTAGTCCTTGGTTCGGGTGCATTAAAAATTGGAGAGGCCGGAGAATTCGACTACTCAGGTTCGCAAGCTCTGAAAGCATTGAAAGAGGAAGGAATTGAAACTGTACTTATCAACCCTAATATTGCAACAGTACAAACTTCAGAAGGGAGTGCTGACAAAATATATTTCTTGCCTATTACTCCATACTTTGTTGAGAAAGTTATCAAAAAAGAAAAACCGGATGGAATCCTGTTAGCTTTTGGAGGACAAACAGCACTCAACTGTGGAGTACAGCTTTTTCAGGAAGGAATTCTTGAAAAATACAATTTACGAGTTCTCGGAACGCCTGTACAGGCCATCATGGATACTGAAGACCGTGAATTGTTTGTAAAGAAACTAGATCAGATAGATGTAAAAACCATCAAGAGCCATGCCGTTGGCACAATTGAGGATGCAGTAAAGGCAGCTAAAGACTTAGGTTACCCGATCATCATCCGTGCCGCTTATGCCTTAGGCGGATTAGGTTCAGGCTTCTGTGACAATGAACAAGAACTACGAGCTCTTGCCGAAAAGGCCTTCTCTTACTCTTCTCAGATTCTTGTTGAGAAATCGCTCAAGGGTTGGAAAGAGATCGAATACGAAGTGGTTCGTGACAAGTACGGCAACTGTATGACTGTTTGTAATATGGAAAACTTCGACCCGCTCGGAATCCATACAGGAGAAAGTATTGTTGTAGCACCATCGCAAACATTAACGAACGATGAGTTTCACAAGCTTCGTGAATTATCCATCCGCATCGTAAAACATATAGGCATAGTTGGAGAATGTAACGTACAATTTGCCTTCGATACAGAATCGGAAGATTACAGGGTAATCGAAGTAAATGCACGGCTGAGCCGCTCCTCTGCTCTTGCATCTAAAGCTACAGGATATCCTTTGGCTTTTGTTGCGGCAAAATTAGGTTTGGGATATGGATTGTTCGAATTGAAAAACTCTGTTACAAAATCTACTTGTGCATTCTTCGAGCCTGCACTCGACTACATTGTGGTAAAAATACCTCGCTGGGATTTAGGTAAGTTCCATGGAGTATCTAGAGAAATTGGCTCTAGCATGAAGTCTGTAGGCGAGATAATGGCAATAGGACGTACATTCGAAGAAGCGATACAAAAAGGTCTTCGTATGATCAATATCGGCATGCACGGATTTGCAGCTAACAAACCTTTGGAAGTGGATGATCTGGATGAGTCACTCAAAAACCCGACAGACAAACGTATATTCTGCATCGAAGAAGCATTTAAAAGAGGATATACTGTAGATCAAATCCATGACCTGACTAAAATCGATAATTGGTTCTTACAAAAACTGAAATACATATATCAATGTTCTAAAGAACTTGAAAAATATGACGATGTACAGTCTCTTCCTTTAGATCTACTACACACATCAAAGAAGATGGGATTCTCTGATTTCCAGATAGCTAAAATTGTATGTAAAGAACCAACTCTTGTAGAAAGAGTTCAGCACGATGTGCGCCGTATACGTAAAGAGAACGGAATAGTACCTTGTGTAAAACAAATAGACACATTGGCAGCAGAGTATCCTGCTCAAACAAACTATCTGTATATCACATACAATGGTAGAGAAAACGATGTCAAATACTTAGGAGATCATAAATCTGTGATAGTTCTGGGCTCAGGTGCATACCGCATCGGTTCTTCGGTTGAGTTTGACTGGTGTTCGGTGAATGCCTTACAAAGTATCCGTAAAGAGGGCTATCGATCGGTAATGATCAACTATAACCCCGAAACGGTTTCTACAGACTATGACATGTGCGACCGCCTATACTTCGATGAACTCACATTTGAACGTGTAATGGATATCATCGAACTCGAAAATCCTCATGGAGTAATACTTTCGGTGGGTGGACAGATTCCTAACAACCTTGCAATGCGCCTTGACGCAGCTAAGGTAAACATATTGGGAACTACAGCTAAAAGCATCGATAATGCAGAAGACCGCCACAAGTTCTCGAGTATGCTCGACCGCATAGGTGTAGATCAACCTCGCTGGAAAGAACTAACATCTCTGCAAGACATCAAAGGCTTTGTAGACGAAGTTGGATATCCTGTGCTGATACGTCCATCATACGTACTGTCAGGTGCAGCGATGAATGTATGTTCTAACGATCAGGAACTGGAAAACTTCTTAGGGTTGGCAGCCGAAGTTTCGAAGAAACATCCGGTAGTAGTGAGCGAATTTGTTGAAAATGCAAAGGAAATAGAGATAGATGCTGTAGCCAACAAAGGTGAAATCATAATGTACGCAATCTCTGAACACGTAGAGTTTGCCGGAGTTCACTCGGGAGATGCTACAATACAATTCCCTGCTCAACGCCTATATATAGAAACAGTAAGACGCATAAAGAAAGTAGCCCGCAAGGTAGCTGAAGAGTTACAGATATCAGGACCTTTCAACATGCAGTTCTTAGCCAAAGACAATGAGATTAAAGTAATCGAATGTAACTTGCGAGCATCCCGTTCCTTCCCTTTTGTTTCTAAGGTTTTGAAAATAAACTTTATCGAACTCGCTACCCAAGTCATGCTTGGCAAAAAAGTGGAGAAACCGAACAAGAATGATTTCGATCTTGACTATGTAGGAATCAAAGCATCTCAGTTCTCTTTCTCACGTCTGCAAAAGGCCGATCCTGTATTGGGAGTAGATATGGCTTCGACCGGAGAAGTAGGTTGTATCGGTGATAACTTCTACGATGCCATGCTTAAATCAATGCTGTCTGTAGGGTACAAGATTCCAAAAAAGACTGTATTGTTCTCAACCGGCCCGGCTAAATCGAAAGTAGAGTTGCTACAAGCAGCTAAAGTTCTACACCAAAAAGGATATGAATTATATGCTACCGGAGGTTCACAACGATTCCTTGTAGAAAACGGAATTCCTGCAACTCAGGTATTTTGGCCAAATGACAATCAACAGCCAAATGCATTGGAAATGATACACAACAAACAAATCGACCTAGTCGTAAATATTCCTAAGAATTTTACCACCAGTGAGCTTGACAATGGTTACAAAATCCGTCGTGCAGCGATAGACTTTAATGTACCATTGCTTACCAACTCGCGCCTTGCATCAGCTTTTATACAGGCATTTTGTAAGATGAATGTGGATGAGCTTGAAATTAAAGCTTGGAATGAATACGATTAATTGATCTGAATTGACAAATATTAGAATAGCCTGACTATAAATCAGGCTATTTCTTTTTGGTCTTTTCATTCAAATGAATCATCACACAAATAAATGTTTTACAACCAATACTAAACTTTAAAAACTACCGTTCATAATATATTATTTTTTAGAATCTGACATATATGAAAAAAACTCTTGCCCTTGTTCTCTTTAGTTTACTTTGTCTGAATTTTAGCATCGATGCCCAAACAAAAAAGTTGATTATAGAGATAAATTCTATACAATCGAAAGAAGTAGTTAATCTGAAATATAATTCAAAAAATCAATTAATATATATCGAAGAAAAAGGGCCGATTATTTTTCGGGAATTCACTCTAAAATATGACAAAAATGGGAAACTAGCCGAATGCCTTATAAACAGAGATAGAGGCGAAGCTATTAACAATTCAAGATTTATGTATGATAATAACGAATACATTACCGAAGAAGTTAAAAGTAGCGGCAAACAGCTCCGTAAAATAACAGAATATAATAAGATTTATACAGATAATTCAGATAGATTGAGTAAAACAACATTTGAAGATGGGAATCTATGGGAAATGTTTTCGTACGACAATCACAATAATCTTGTAAAATATTCAGTTCACTCAATTTCGGGTAAAGAAGATATAGTGGTTGATTACTCTTTTGATACGAAGAAATCTATCTTTTCCAGCATAGAAGGTTTACCCCTCTGGTTTTGGACATTACATATGAATAATATGAAATGGTGTAGCGACTTTTTAGGCCATAACAATGCTATTGAGGCTACTACACTAGACTCGAGGTTTGGAACTGACAGCAAAGATATTACATACGAGTACGATGCAGACAATTATCCTATTAAACAATATTATGATGGAGTATTAGCCAAAGAATTCAAATACAAAGCTATTTAAAGAGAAAGAAGTGAGTTAAATGTAATTTCAATATTCTCGTCATGTTCAACGGAGTGAAACATCTCCGACTACATCGACTTTTATACCAGCGTCTTTTTATCAAAATAAATACAACTCACGCATTTTTTCAATATCCACATTCAGAATATTCTTCAAAAACGCATCTATTGTACCATGCTCTTTTTTAATCGTATCTAAGCCTGATTTCAAAAATTCAGGTTTGACCTCAAATAAAGACTTCAATGCCGGAGAGGTATTTTTATATTCGGCATATTTATCTGCTAAGTAGAAATTAGAAAGCAAATAGTCGTCCAATATAGTTTCTTCATCTACACCCAAAGACGATAATACAAGAGCTGCCGCCATACCTGTACGGTCTTTCCCGGCAGAGCAATGAAACATAAGAGGAACATTTTCTTCATTTTCAAGCAAGCTGAACAACTTTCGGTATCTGTCTATACATATCGGATCTGTAACCAAAAGAGTATTCATTCCTTTCATCAGGGTGTCCGCTTCATCTACTGAAAGCTTATACAAATCATCTTTAGAAGTTGCTACAGTCATAAGATTACCGGGACTTATACACAAGGGATAGTTCTGTTTTATCGAAACCGGATTTTTATCCGGAGCTTGCATCATTTCTTTTTCAGACCTGAAATCTACGATAGAAACCAAAGGAATAGAAGCCAGATAAGCCAAGTCTACATCATTCAGATTATGAAGATCATCTGAGCGAAATATTTTACCCCATTTCACGCGACGACCGTCTTGTGTTTTGTAACCTCCTAAATCTCTAAAATTATATCCTCCAGCCATTGGCAAATGTTGCTCGGATAATACAACTTTTTCGTTGGCTGTGACTAACACAAAGTAGTACCTTGTTGGGTCTGATATAGTCAAGGGAAAAACACCCCTCCCCTGCCCTTTTGCTATTGGTTGGGTATAATCAATATCTTCAAGCGAAGTTCCTGCAAAGAGTGACCATTCGTCAGAAAAATCAATTTTTAATGATGCTGACTTTGATATTTTATCTCTAATTATTGATGTATATTTTGTTATGCCCGACTCAAAATATTGAATACTATCTAACTCTCCTCTTTCTTCATTCGATGCAATCGCAAATCTATCCAAAGTCATAAAATATCAGTTTATCGATTTATCTTATCTATTTTATGCAAGTTAATCAAAATACCGCTGGGCATAATTATTGTTTTCACATTATTAACTGATTGTTAAATTATATTATATATCACGCTGATCACAAGCTGGAATTACATAGCACGAAACCCTTGGGAATAGGTCTGTAGAACTAATAAGAAAGAAGAAATTAATCATTACTAAACATATAATAAAAAGTTAAAATAATATTTCATATTAAACCTCAAGAAGTTATATACATCTAAGTATCATGAAACAATTAAAAATCGAAAGATTATGAAAAGGTTATTTTTATCATTAGCTATATTGGCTTTTACTTCGCTAACAATAGTTAGTGCACAAGAAGGAAGGCGTAGTAAACGAGGATTTTCTTTACCGCAGGAATTAAACTTAACTTCCGAACAGCAACAAAAAGTGGATTCTGCTAATAATGAATTCAGAGCGAAAATATCGGATTTGAGAAGTAATTCAAATATTTCGAAAGAAGATAGAAGGACTAAAATTAAAGAACTAAGAAGAGAACATCGTGATGCTATAAACAACATTCTGACTCCTGAACAGCAAACAAAACTGAAAGAACTGCAAAGCAAAAGGGAGAAGGAAATGAGTATGAGAGGCAAAAGGCACGACAGGCAAAGAGAATTAGCAATACAATACAAGAAGGACTTGAAGGACCTCAACCTTACGAATGAACAAAAGCAACAAATAAGAGCAATAAATGAAAACTACAGAACCAAATCGAAAGAACTAGCGATACAACATCGTGAAGATTTGAATAAAATCTATACTCCTGAGCAACAAAGCAAATTAAGAGATATCAGAAAAGATTTCTCAAAGGACAAAACCCCTACTTATGGAAGTAGAAAAGGCATAAAATTAGATAATGCCAGTGTGGAAAAATTAAATGCTTTAAAAGAAAACTACATTAAAGAGAAGAAAGCTATAGAAATGAGCCGCATTGCTCCGGCTGCCCAAAAACAAAAGCTATCTGATTTGCGTGAAAATTTCAGAAAAGAAAGACGTCAGATACTTGCAGATGCACAAAAGGAAAAGGCTAATAAACAAAATACTCCGGCATAACACATAATACAAAAACTATTTCAATATTAGTAAAACGTCAACTTCCGGTTGGCGTTTTTATCTTATATATATACCACCGGATTATTGAATTGCGAGAAAGTTCACAAAGAATAATGAGAATATTTTATAAAAAGCACAAAAGGTATCAGACAATTAATGAAACAATATCAAAAGTGTTACTTTTGTCACCTTTTCGACAGTATAATCTAGATATCAACCATTTACAAACAATAACATTTGTCACCTTTTGTGAAGATATACCTCCTAATTGTAAACTTTTGAAACAAACCGCTAAAAAGTAAGCGCTGCTTGATTATATTTGTTCTCTTAATTGATAAAACCATGATATGGAGAAATTACCCGATATAAAAGCTTTCCGATTCAAGGATACATCTTTTGCCAATCTGATGACTAAACGTATTTTTAATGTCTTGTTGATAGCAACGAAATACGATTCGTTTATGTTGGAGGATGATGGGCGTATTGATGAACAGATATTTAATGAATATACATCACTTAATCTAAACTATCCGCCTCGTTTTACTCAGGTATATTCAGAAGATGAGGCCATACGGAAAATAAGTGAAAATCATTATGAACTGATCATTCAGATGCCAAATATGGATGATACGGATATATTCTCTACAGCAAAGCATATAAAAGAATTATATCCTGAAACACCATTCATTGTACTTACGCCTTTCTCTAAAGAGGTATCAAAAAGACTATCGTCGGAAGACTTATCGGGTGTTGATTACGTGTTTAGCTGGCTTGGCAACCCCGATCTCTTATTGGCTATAATCAAGCTAATAGAAGATAGTATGAATGTAGAACATGACACAGAGAGTGTAGGTGTACAAGTTATACTCCTCATCGAAGACTCTGTACGGTTTTACTCTTCAGCCTTACCCACTCTGTTCAAAATTGTAATGGAGGCATCAAAGGAATTCTCGAAAGAGGCTTTGAACGAACATCAGCAAATGTTGCGTATGCGCGGACGCCCTAAAATTATGCTGGCTCGCACCTTCGAAGAAGCTGTTGACATCTATAAGAAATACTATAACAACATCTTAGGCGTTATTACCGATATGAGTTATGCTCATGGCGGGACAAAGGATAAGTTAGCGGGCTACAATTTTGTAAAATGGATGCGGAAGCAACGGCGATTTGCTCCGGTAGTTTTCACCTCATCAGAAGTTAAGAACAAAGCTTATGCTGATGAGTTAGGCTGTAGTTTTATTGATAAGAATTCAAAGAGTTTTCCTCGGGATTTGAAAAAGCAGGTGGTCAACAATTTCGGATTTGGAGATTTTATTATAATAGATCCTGAGACCGGAAATGAGATTATGCGAATACGCAACCTGAAGGATATGCAGAAGAATATATTCAATATTCCGGATGCATCGATAGAGTACCACCTTTCACACGATCATTTTTCCCGTTTCTTCTATTCCAGAGCCATGTTCCCTTTGGCTGAGTGGCTAAAGCGTATTGCGGTTACAGATTTTAGCAGTATGGAAGAGGCGCGTCAGATTATATACGATATGATAATAAAATATCGTAAGGTTAAGAACTCGGGAATAGTTGCCACATTCGACAAAGATCGCTTCGATGAGTTTTCTAACTTTGCACGAATGGGTGACGGCTCTATAGGCGGTAAAGGGCGTAGTATCGCTTTTATTGATAATATAATAAAGGAACACTTAGAGTTAAATGAGGATAACAAGATTTCGGTCAAGATTCCTCGTACAGTAGTATTATGCACCGACATCTTTGATGAGTTCATGGAGACCAACGACCTGTATCCAATAGCATTATCAGACAAGTCGGATGATGAAATATTAAGATGTTTCTTTCGAGCGGGCTTACCGGATCGCCTTATCGAAGATTTCATGGTCTTTCTGGATTCAATAGATGCTCCAATTGCCGTACGCTCTTCCAGTCTGCTTGAAGACTCGCACTATCAGCCTTTTGCGGGTGTATATTCAACATATATGATTCCTTTGATGAAAGACAAGTATGATACACTCGGATTGCTTAGCAAGGCTATAAAAGCAGTGTATGCTTCTGTTTTTTACAAAGACAGTAAAACTTATATGACTGCAACACAGAACCTGATAGATCAGGAAAAAATGGCAATAGTTATACAAGAGGCTGTAGGGACTAACTACGAAGATCATTTTTATCCAACTATATCAGGTGTGGCAAGATCATTGAATTTTTACCCTATAGGGAATGAACGACCCGAAGAAGGTATAGCCAACATTGTATTAGGTTTGGGTAAATATATTGTAGAAGGAGGTTCGAATCTGCGTTTCTCACCGGCACATCCACACAATATTGTACAGCTGAGTTCCGTAGATTTGGCCTTAAGAGATACTCAACGCTTTTTTTACGCTTTGGATACAAAGAATATTCAAAAGGAATTTACAACGAATGATGGTTTTAACCTTTTGAAGCTAAATATAAAAGATGCAGAAAAAGATGGCTCTATAAAATATATATCATCTACTTACGATCCTGTAGATCGGGTTATATATGATGGATATTATGATAGTGGTCGAAAGATTATATCGTTTGCAAACGTTTTACAGCATAATGTTTTCCCTCTTGCTGAAATTCTACAGCAAGTTTTGAAAATTGGACAATCGGAAATGGGACGTGCTGTAGAGATAGAATTTGCTGTAGATCTGAAAGAAAAAGGAGAAGGGATATTTTATCTGTTGCAAATAAGACCCATAGTACAAAATAAAGAATTGCAGATTGAAGATTTGTCTCGGATAAAACCGGAGGATGAGATATTACACTCGAATAATGCTCTAGGACATGGAGTTATAAGTGATGTGCATGATATTATCTACGTGAAAACAAAGAATTTCAATGCAGCGAACAACACAAAAATAGCGACAGAGATTGATAAACTGAATGCTGAATTTTTGGAGAAAGAAAAAAACTACATACTGGTAGGTCCCGGAAGATGGGGAAGCAGTGATTCTTGGCTAGGTATTCCGGTTAAATGGCCTCAAATATCGAATGCTCAGGTGTTGGTTGAACTTACCTTAGATAACTATAAAATAGAGCCTAGTCAGGGTACTCATTTCTTTCAGAACCTGACATCTTTTGGCGTTGGATATTTCTCTATCAATCCGTTCACATCTAAAGATGGATTGTTTGATGAGGATTATCTGAATAAACAACCTGCGGTCTTCGAAACGGATTATATACGACATGTTCAGTTTCTAAATCCGATGGTTATAAAGATAAATGGAAAAAAGAACATTGGAACCGTACTAAAACCCGAACAAATATAAATTAATTGTTTATGAGAATAATAATTGGGATAATCTTACTTCTATCTTTTGTTGCTATTGGGCTGAAGGCTCAAAATGTAGGGCTTGCAACTTATTATGGCAAGAAATTTAATAACAGGAAGACAGCCAGTGGCGAAATATACAAAAAAGACAGCATGGTTTGTGCTCATCGGACTTACCCTTTTGGCTCTCTATTGAAGGTAAAGAGTTTAAAGAATGATAAAGAAATAATTGTCAAGGTTATCGACCGAGGTCCTTTTAGGAAGAAATGTATAATAGATTTATCATATGCTGCAGCGAAAGAGCTCGATATGATACATCATGGTTTGATGAAAGTAGAGGTGTCGGAATATATTAAACCGATTCAAGATACCATTAAGCCGGATAGCATCGCTATGATAAAAAATCCGCTTTTAGAGTGATACTGAGTGTTAGATATTTAGTATATTTGGAGGTAGAATTTGCGATTAATCAGACAAAAAACCTTGTATCTTGAATAAAATATTATATCTTTGCAGTCGCTAACCCAAAATGGTTCCTTGGCCGAGTGGTTAGGCACCGGTCTGCAAAACCGTCTACGGCGGTTCGAATCCGCCAGGAACCTCTGGATATGTTGAAGGAATAGAAAGAAAAATTCTATTCCTTCTCTTTTTCAAAGACTTACGTCCTCTGTGGTGGAAGGACTAAAAGGATAAATTTCATAGATTTTCAGCTTTTGTTGTACAATTGTTAGACTAAAAAACGATGTGCAACATGAAAGCAACCCTAAAAATTCTTCTCCGTAACAACTATGTTACAAAAGAAGGTAAACGTCAAGTTTGTCTTCGTTATACAGCTTACAGACAATGTACTTTTATCGGATTGAATATTTCTGTTTTACCCCAGCATTGGAGTGAAAAGAGATTAGCTGTATTATCTGGCGATGAACGCTTCCTTTTCTATAATGAACTAATTAAAAAGATGTACCATAAAGCAGATGGTATTATAATTGAGAATTATTTAAAGCCTCTCCCCGTCTGTGAATTTATAAGTAAGCTAAAAGATCAAAATTATGGCAATACCGATTTCTATGTTTTCATTGAAAAAGAAATAGAGTTGTTAAAGGCGTCCCGTGCATCAGGAACAATTTCTAACTACAATAAACTTATCAATACGATGAAAGAATGGAAACCAAGTCTTTCTTTCAGCGAAATTACCTTGGAGTATATTCAACTTTATCATAACCACGAAATAGAAGTAGGCAATCAACTATCTACCATCTATAAGAAACATGCTAACTTTAAGTTTCTCATAGGTCTTGCTATTGATTAAGAAATGATAAAAAAAAACCCTTATGATAAATTTGAGATAAAGAAAAGTATCAAAGCGCAGAATAATGATGTCCTGACAGAAGAAGAATTACAGAAGCTACAAACAGCCTACGATGAAGATAAATACAAAGAAGGCAAGAACGAAGTTTTACGCGAATTTTTATTTAGTTGTTATACCTCTTTATCCTTTGCCGAATTTTCAGAAGTGACATACGGCGATTTAAAACTCATTAAACTCAAATCTAAAGAAGCATATCCCTTGCTATGCAATGAACGTACAAAGACGAATATACCCTACTGTATAATATAATTGAAAAGTAGTCCACTAAAATAATTGAAAAGTATACCACCAGTT
>NZ_MKVC01000012.1:0-2229 GCF_001899125.1 Dysgonomonas sp. 37-18
TGGATGACTCCATTGTGATTGCGGAGAATATGCACCGTCACTTCAAGATGAAAAAACTACCACCGTTACAAGCTGCGCTATATGCTATTAATGAGGTAGGGAATCCGACTATCTTGGCAACGCTGACTGTTATCGCTGCCGTACTGCCGATGGCATTCGTGTCGGGAATGATGGGGCCATATATGAGTCCGATGCCTATAGGTGCATCCATAGCCATGATTTTCTCTTTACTGATAGCTCTGACTTTGACTCCATATTTCGGCTATTTATTCTTAAGACATAAAGATAAAAAAGGAGAAGAACATGAAAGTGAAGAAAAAGAAACGGATTTGCACGAAACGAAGATCTATAAATTATATGCTAAGATAGTGACTCCGTTTCTGGAAAACAGAAAGCGTCGCTGGACATTTATGATTGGTTTAACCGTCGTTTTGCTCGGATCATTTGTTTTATTCTATACAAAATCGGTTCCGGTAAAGATGCTGCCTTTCGATAACAAGAATGAATTCCAAGTGGTAATAGATATGCCCGAAGGCACAACTCTGGAACGTACTGCTGCCGTGACTAAAGAATTAGCTGTGTATATCAGCCGAAATGATAAAGTAACCAATTATCAAACGTATGTGGGAACATCCGCGCCTATCAGTTTCAACGGACTAGTACGTCACTATGATATGCGCATGGGGGATAATGTGGCTGATATACAAGTTAATCTTGTAGACAAAGGTGAACGCAAAGAACAAAGCCATAATATAGCCACGTCGGTGCGTGCCGATTTGCAAGCTATCGGCAAAAAATACAATGCCAATGTTAAGGTAGTAGAAGTACCACCGGGTCCTCCGGTGATGTCTACAATTGCTGCTGAAATATATGGCCCTGACTATAAACAGCAGATTTATGTAGCTAAACAAGTAAAAGATATGCTGGCATCAACCGAAAATGTTGTCGACGTGGATTGGTCTGTAGAGGACGCTCAAACCGAATATAAATTCGAGGTAGATAAAGACAAAGCAATGAAATTAGGTATTCCTAATGCACAAGTGGTGCAAAATATGTATGCTGCATTGTCCGGAATGTCGGTAGGAGTACTGCATCAACCTTCGACAGTCAATCAGGTAGGGATTGTATTACAACTTTCGGAGAAAGAAAAATCGAGTATCGAGGATGTATTAAGCATGAAGGTTGTAAACCAGCAAGGTATGGTTATACCGATAAGCGACTTGGTAAAAGTGACTGAGGGCGAGAAAGAAAAGAGTATTCATCGCAAAGATCAGAAGCGTGTGGTATATGTATTGACCGAAGTCGCCGGAAGTTTGGAAAGTCCTATATATCCTATTACGGAAGTGTCTGATAAATTATCGCAGGTAAAATTACCCGAAGGATATACTCTGTCGGAAGAATATAGCGAGCAGCCTAAATACGAAGATAACTTCGCTTTAAAATGGGATGGAGAATGGCAGATAACATATGAAGTGTTTCGTGATCTGGGTTTAGCATTCTTATTTGTATTAATTATTATATATGTACTAATTGTCGCATGGTTCCAAAACTTTATCACACCATTGGTACAGTTGGCAGCTATCCCTCTGTCGCTAATAGGTATCATCTTCGGACACTGGATTATGGGAGCTTACTTTAGTGCTCCGTCTATGATTGGATTCATAGCTCTTGCAGGAATTATGGTGCGCAATTCGGTATTGCTGATTGACTTTATAGATATACGGCTCAAAGATGGTATTCCATTAAAGCAAGCTGTTATTGAAGCAGGAGCTGTACGCACCACGCCTATCATATTGACTGCCGGAGGAGTAGTGTTAGGCGCGATAGTTATCCTATTCGATCCTATATTTCAAGGTCTGGCAATCTCTTTGATGGGTGGAACGATAACCTCTACCGTACTTACATTGATTGTTGTACCGCTGCTATATTACAAAATGTTGAAAAAGAAAGTCAAATAATTATGAAACTATTAGTTGTATTAAGTATCAAAGAATATCAGGAGCGGGTGGCTGGCTTGCTCCAAGATGCCGGGGTGAAACGGTTCAGTGTAACCAATATCACCGGGTATAAAAAGAAGGAAGAAAACTTAGGTTGGTTTGCAGCGAACGGAAGTAATGCAAAAACTAATTCGATAATGCTTTTCAGCTTTGTTGCAAAAGAAATTGCAGACAAGGCTATTTTAGAAATTGATAGTTGCAATATTGAAACAAAAAATCCTTTTCCTGTACA